>JAFYTT010000126.1 GCA_017558715.1 Clostridia bacterium
AGCCAAAGAGAACTGCGGTCATTGCATACAGCCATGCGGGAAGCTTTTTGTAAAAGGGCAGACGGTCGCTTTGCTTGATGCGTTCTGCAAAGAACAGCTTTTCTACGGTCAGCAGAAGGAAGAACCATACACCCCAAAGCAGGAAGTTCCATGCCGCACCGTGCCACACCCCGGTCAGAATCCAGACAACGGCGAGATTGACAACGAGACGCGTGCGGGTTTTGACACGGGAACCGCCGAGCGGAATGTAGACATAATCACGGAACCAGGTGCCGAGAGAGATGTGCCAGCGCCGCCAGAATTCCGTGACGGAGCAGGAAATATACGGATAGTCAAAGTTTTCCTCAAAGGAAAAGCCGAAGCACTTACCAAGACCGATTGCCATGTCGGAATATCCCGAGAAGTCATAATAGATCTGCAGTGCATAGGAAAGTGCACCGAGCCATGCCATCGCCGTGCCGAGTGTTCCGTCCGCGTTCATGGAAAATGCTTTGTCGGCGACGAGCCCCATTTGGTTGGAGATCAGCACTTTTTTGAAAAGACCTGTGAGGAATCGACAGAATCCCGGGTGAAACATTGCCCACGATTCGCGGCGGGAACGGATCTGTTCCGCCACCGTTTCATACCGGACAATCGGACCTGCGATCAGCTGCGGGAACAGCGCGACATACAGCGCCAGATCGAGCGGATTTTTCTGCATATCGGCATGGGCGCGGTATACATCGATGATGTAGGACATGGACTGGAACGTGAAAAACGAAATACCGATGGGAAGCGCAATTTCGGGAACGGCAAACGGCAGGGGCAGAATCGCGTTCACGTTGTCCAGCACAAAGGTCAGATATTTGAAGACAAACAACAGCCCGAGATTGCATAGAATGCCAAGGGTGAGCATGAGCCTTGCTGTGCGCGGATGCCCGTTTTTCCTTGCCGTACCGATACCGAGTCCTGCAATGTAGTTGCACACAATCGACGCGAGCATGACATATACAAAACGCGGTTCACCCCATGCATAAAAGTACAGGGATGCGGCGAGGAGGATGGTATTTTTCAGATGCCGGGAAAAGGAAAATAAATAGTAGAGAATCAGCGTCAGCGGCAGAAACGCAAATAAAAATTCGGTGGATGAAAACAGCATAATGTTTGTTGTAATAAAAAGCGGCGGCAGACAATGGACTGCCTGTCGCCGTGGTGTTTATACGTTCATGATAACCGGCAGAATCATCGGTTTTCTCTTGGTCTTCTGATAGAGATACTTGGTCAGATCGTCCTTGACGGCGCCCTTGATGTGGTTCCAATCGAGCATGTCGGAGTCAAAGCACTCCTGAATGGCTTCAGCCGCAATGGAGCGAACCTCTTCCATCAGCTCTTCCGCTTCACGGACATAGACAAAGCCGCGGGAAACAACATCGGGACCGGAGATGATGGTACGTTCGACCGTATCGATCGTTGCGACGATGACGATCAGACCGTCCTGGGACAGATGACGTCTGTCACGGAGAACGATATTTCCGACGTCGCCGACACCGTAGCCGTCAACGAGGACACGACCGGCGGGAACCGTACCGTTGAACTTGGCGCTGTTCTGATCGACTTCCAGAACACGTCCGATTTCGGAAACAAAGATGTGATCTGCGGGTGTACCCATGGCTTCTGCCAGTGCCTTATGCGCGCCGAGATGGCGGTCTTCCCCGTGAATGGGCATGACATACTTCGGCTTGAGCAGCGCATGCATCATCTTGATTTCTTCCTGGCAGGCGTGACCGGAAACATGGACGTCCGCAACGCCGGAGTGGATGACGGAAACGCGCTTCTTGGTCAGTTCGTTGATGACACGACCGACGAGTTTTTCGTTGCCGGGAATCGGAGATGCGGAAATGACGACGAGATCCTTGGGACCGAGTTCCACCTTGTCGTGCTCTGCATACGCCATACGGGACAGCGCGCTCATCGGTTCACCCTGCGAGCCGGTCGTGATGACAGTCAGCTGCTCGGGATTGTATTTCTTGATCTCACCGAGATCGATGATTGTGTTTGCGGGAACGGTCATATAGCCGAGCTCAATTGCCGCGGAGACGACGTTGAGCATGGAACGTCCTGTGATGGCGACCTTTCGGTTATATTTGACGCTGGTATCGATGATCTGCTGAACACGGTGGACGTTGGAGGAGAAGGTTGCGATGACGATGCGCTTATCCTGATTGCGGAAGTAGATGTCTTCCAGCGACGCGCCGACATTCTTTTCCGACGGCGTGTAGCCGGGACGCTCTGCGTTGGTCGATTCACACAGCAGAAGGAGCACGCCTTCATTGCCGAGTGCACCGAGTCTGGGAAGGTCGATCATTGCACCGTCAATCGGTGTTAAGTCGATCTTGAAGTCACCGGTATGCACAACGGTACCGACGGGTGTCTTGATTGCAAATGCACAAGCATCGGCGATGGAGTGATTAACGTGAATGAATTCGACGGAGAAGACACCGCCGCGGATCACATCGCCCGGCTTACATTCGATCAGCTCGGGTTCCACATCGTAGCTGTGTTCCGAGAGCTTGTTGCGCAGGATACCGAGTGTCAGACGGGTACCGTAGACCGGGACGTGAATATCGCGCAGGACGTACGGAAGCGCACCGATGTGGTCTTCATGACCGTGTGTAATAAAGATACCGCGGATTTTGTCCTGATTCTTTTCCAGATAAGAGACATCGGGAATGACGAAGTCGACGCCGGGCATTTCATCATCCGGGAAGCCCATGCCGCAGTCGATGACGACGATATCGTCTTCATATTCCAGAACGGTGATATTCTTACCGACCTCTTCCAGACCGCCGAGGGAAATAACTTTTAATTTGCTTGTGGGTTTTGACTGTTTAGCCTTTGCCATAATGTACCTTTGGGTTCCTTTCTTTCCTAAAATGAAACATACAATCCTTGTTTTGTGATGCCGCAAAGATGGTATTGTCGGATTCTGTCAGTCGGGATCGGCTTATTTGTATTTCTCGTAGAGGGAGGCGAACAGCGCCCAGAAAAACACGACGATTAAAACAAGCCACATAAGCGTACTCCTTTGATACAGATAACAGAATTGCATCACGGAAAACAATAAAACGGCAGTATCCTTCCATTCGAGATGTGTTTTGACATGAACAGGGAAAGGCAGACATATCATGCTGCCGTACAACGGTTATAACAGCGGGCAGCGGCAAAGCGCTCTCGCCATCGGGATGTCTATCAGTCAAACGCCTGCAACTACTCCGCCCGAATTCCCGGATACGATCAACAGATTCTATCGAAGAAAGCACACAAAATCGCTGTTGCGCTCGTTTGCAGACGGTGCTTCGGAGACGCGGCGTGGTGCTGTCCGGGATATGCGGGCAGAAACTTGCAATATCTGAAAGCATCGGAATGCGGCTTTGGGGGAACGGTACCTTCGCATGCTTCCCATTTCCGTACCGGAGCATGTGGGCTGTGCCGTTCTTTTCCGCAGATCCGTTGTTCAGATGATAACGAACAGAATATACTTATAATAGTATAGCAGATGCATATGGCGGGTATGCGGCGTAAATGTAAATAATTTGTGAACAATTAACGCGTTGTATTACAGCCAGCCGAGGGGATCGCGTTCAAAGTGCAGCTGTTCCGGTGCGAAATTGGTCAGCGTGAAACCTTCACGAATATCAAAGCATCTGTGCGCGATCATATCGTCATACATCCGGCGGTTGAAGGCGATATATTCGGCTTCTTCCTTTGCAAGGACGGAGGAGCAGATGTCAGAAATCTGTGCATCCTGTTCTTCGTTTTCGGGCAGAACCGCACGCAGCACACGTTCCAGATTTTCACGCGCGAGATCAAGTGACACACGGCGATAATAGGAATCGAGATATCGTACCTGCAAAGCCGACGCTTCGATGTGCTCACGCAGGACGGGATCGGATTCTGCAGCAATGGCGGCATCAAACATGGCATAGCCCTTTGTCAGAAGTGGATTCGGAACGAGAACCGAGTACCACGTCAGATACGGTGTCAAGTCGATGTTTTTGTCATCCATTGCCTGTTCCGCAGTCAGCAGGATCGGGGTGTTTTCGTCGCGGATGGTCTTGGTTTCGTTGGGATAAAGTACAGTCGGATGATCGTAGACGGTCATGTGGTGGTTCTTTGTCAGATCATGGGCAAGTGCTAAGTATTCTTTGATGTATTCCGCGCCCGCACCGTAATAATCGTCGATGAATTCGTCAGCCAGTCGAATGTACTCCTCTTTTTCCATATAAGGATTCCACAGAAGCTTGGCAAACAGATAACCGCGCAGTTCGCAGAATTCGCCGTTGCGGGTGGTGTAGGCTCCCTGCTCAAAGATGTACTTTGCGTTGTTTTCGGCAAACAGGCGTGCATTTTTGCGCAGAACCTCGAAGTTCGGGAAGGTCAGGCTATAATGCGCAAAGTCGGTTGTGTAGTCCCAGATAGACAGCACCTCGGACAGCTTTGACCATTTTTTCAGAAGGACGGGGAACGTATCGGACTTCAGATGCGGGTCGTCGATCGCGTCACATTCATTCAGCGGGTGACGGAAGCAGCCTTCGATCGTACACATTTCCACGGTGACATTCGGAGCGGGCTTGACACCGACGGGCGCCTGACGGGTGAAACGGTAGGCAAACGTATGGATCATGACATCGGGGAATTCGTCACGGATGGCATTGGCGATGCGGTTGACAAATTCGATGTACGCACCGGCATAGGAACCGGTCTTCTCCAGCTTTGCCTTGCATTTGTCACACATACAGCCGACACCGCGTGAGTCGGAGTCGTTCTGCGAAACGGAAATGAAGCGCGCGCCGGGGTGTGCATGAAGCCATGCGCGAACGTTTTTGAGCACGGTTTCATAGACCTGCTCATCGGACAGGCACGGTTCGACATTGAAATGACGGTCGGTCACCATCTCGGACAGCGCCATCAGCGTGTGACAAGCGCCGCCTGCCCAGTTGGCAGAACCGCCCCATGCCGGGTCAATCGGCTTGAATTTTCTGCCGTTTGCCTTTCTTTTGGCGCAGAACATATCGTCCTTGTAGTCTGCCCAGAACGTGTTGCGCACGGTGAAGACCGGGACTTCGCGGATGTCGGTATCGGCGGGAAGTGTCAGCGTATCGGTCTGCGGGATCTTTTCAAAGTAGGATGCATAGAAGCGGCATCCCGCAAATTTTTCGAGGAACTCGTAGACCGCATAGAGATTGCCGCGCCCCGATGCGCCGAGCAGATACAGCTTGTTTTCGCAAACGCGAATGACAAATCCGTCCTCGCCAAGCGCGGCGATATTGGGAATCACATCTTCTGCATCCCGTGCGATACCGACGATAAGTTCGTGCTCTGCGGCAGGAGTGTCATCGGTGACAACGGGAAGGGTGACACCTGTGATTTTTGCAAGATATGCGGACAGTTCATTTGCCGCGTTGACGGTCGCCGCGTCGGCAGTCTGGGAGATGACGATACGGTAATCGGATGTTTGATTTAGTGTCAGATACAGTATTGACATGGTTGGATTCCTCCGTTACAGTCTTTTCAGACAAGCATGTTTTGCATCAATTTCAAAGCCGTTTTTTCTGTAAAAATTCAAAGTGCTTTCCTTGTTTGAGCCGGTTTCCAAAGAAATTTTGTAGCATCTTTTTTGTTTGGCGATTTCGGCTGCTTCTTCAAGCAAAGCGGAAGCATAGCCGCGATTCCTGTGTTCAAAATGGGTAACAACATTTTCGATGACTGCAAAAGGACGGACATTGTGTGTTAGGCTTTCGATAATTGCCATCTGTACCGATGAGACGACGATTCCGTTCTCCTCCAGAACCAACAGATACATATTGTCATCCTGCGCAAATTTTTCAAGCAGGTATTCCCATTTGGTCATATCCTGTTCTTCTTTGGGCGGGTAGTTGGTCAGATGTTCAAAATACAGCGTTTTCAATGCTTGGGCATCAGCGGCAGATGCTTTTCTGATTATCATGAATTTCTCCTTCTGTTATCCTATATAAACAAAAAGGCGCAGTCGTTACCTTAACAGGTTCGACTGCGCCGCATGGTTTGGCTGTAATCAGATATCTTCGTTGAACGCCTTGACGCAGCGATAGGTTTCGTAGATGTCGTACTTGGAAACGACTTCGTACGGTGCGTGCATGGAGAGAACCGGGACACCGAT
>JAFYTT010000127.1 GCA_017558715.1 Clostridia bacterium
CTTGCAGATGCATTTGTAGCAGTTCTGGAAGGCGCATATCTCACTGCAGACGGACACGCAGAAGTCTGTGAAGCACTTCTCGAAGCAATTGCCCTTGACGGTGAACACAACTACGGCGATTGGATTGTAGTATCCGTTGCTGACATTGGTGTTGAA
Organism: Clostridia bacterium; assembly: GCA_017558715.1. Classification (GTDB taxonomy): domain Bacteria; phylum Bacillota; class Clostridia; order Oscillospirales; family CAG-272; genus RGIG3925. The sequence continues at coordinate 157 of JAFYTT010000127.1, forward strand.
GGCTACAAGTACCGTGTCTGCTCCGATTGCGGACATAAGGACGAAGTAACCGAACCCGCAAAGCTTCCTACGATCATTCCGCTCGTACCGTTCGAACCGTCTGTTGGCGGCAACGAATTTGTCCACTTCCATTGTGACGGCGGTGCAAACTGCCATTGCCGTGACTTCGAAGATCTCGACAACACCATGTGGTATCACCAGGGTGTCTGCTACATGATCGACAAGGGTCACATGATCGGTATCGGCGACAACAAGTGGGGACCGGAACAGGTCATCACGCGTGCGGAAATCGCAACGATCCTTTGGAGAATTGCAGGTTCCGAAGTTGTTGACTACGCTCTCGACTTCTCCGACGTTGAAGCTGACATGTGGTACACCGAAGCGATCGAGTGGGCAGTATCTGAAGAAATCTTCCTCGGCTACGGCGACGGCACGTTTGGTCCGAACGACCAGATCACCCGTGAACAGATGGTAACGGTTATGTACCGCTTCGAACTCGACAACGGCAAGAAGGTTACCGCTGACTTTGATATGGCAACTCTTTCTGACGCTGAAGAAATCAGCGAATGGGCAGTTGAAGCAATGACCTGGGCATTTGACTGTGGTCTGATCCTCGGTACTGACGCGGATGTTCTCACCGCATCCCCGCTCAAGACTGCTACCCGTGCAGAAGTCGCTATGATCTTCTACCGCAAGCTCGACAGACTCCTGAAGTAATTGATTTCAGACAAACGCTTATAATACAGCGAACCCCCTCGGAGCACTCTGAGGGGGTTGTTTTGTCTTTGTAATTTATGAAACCAGCCGTTTAATTAGCACCGGCGGTGTTTCTTTCAATAACAGTTGTGCGGATGCTGTGTTCAGAAGATATTCCTCAATATGCTCCTTGCGTAAGATCACAGGCATACGGTGATGAATCGGCGCCATGGAATCATTCGCTTCGCGTGTCAGGATGATAAATTCGGTTTCATTCGGATTCTGATCGGATTTTCGGTAAAACCCGGCAAGGAAGAGCATACCCGTCTGCGGAAGATTGAAGCGATATTTTCGTGTGGGATCTGCTCGCATGCAGTTGTGCGCCCACTCGAAAAATCCGGCGGTTGGGATCACACAGCGATGATAGTGAAAATGCGCGGAAAATAATGGTTTTTCAAGTGCGCTCTCTGAACGTGCATTGATCAGCAAACAGTGTTTTCCGCCAAGTGAAGATGAAAATCCCCAACGAAAAAGGAATGCATCTATGTCGGTGTATGCTCCTGCTGTCAGAACCGCTGCAAAATCGGCAGGGAATACTTCATGTCCGTTGGAAGTCCAAACGGATGCTTGGATGGTTGGATTCGACATGGTCATACTGCTGCTGTTTTGTTCGGCACGAGCCAGGATTTGGTATAGTTCTCGTTCTTCTGTTTCGAGTTCTGTTGTGTATCGACCGCACATGGTATTGCCTCCGAAAGACTTTTTGATTATGTCTTATTATATCACACCACTCAGCGAAATACAAGTGAAATGGAACCAATCATACTGAAAGAATGGTCATAAATACGGGACGGGAAATGCCAAAAGAGGTTACACGTGATGATAGAAACATGAATATCGCTCCTATACGAGCTATTTCCGCACGATTCGTGATACCATACAATAAATTATTTCCAAACTGTAAATAATTGGTGTAATTTGTCGGTTGCAATTTGAGTGGGAATTGTGTATAATAATATATGATATTTTCGGTCGATGATTTCGATCGAAAAACAGTACCTGACCAAGATAAGAGAGTTCCGGCACAAAGTTCATACGGCTTCCCATAGTCCAACGGATGATTGTTTTCGTTTCCCTTTTATTTTATCGGGTATTTTCTATTTTAATAAAGGAGTGTAACTCAAAATGAAAAAGCTGTTGTCCATCCTCTGCGCAGCTGTTCTGCTGGCTACGCTGGTTATCACCTGCGTTTCCTGCGGCGGCTCCTCTGTCAGTGCAGACTTCAAGGTCGGCGCGATCCTGATCGGTGACGAAAATGAAGGCTACACTTACGCCCACATCAACGGTATCCGTACCGCTGCCAAGGAACTCGGTATGTCCGATGACCAGATCATCTGGAAGTATACTGTTCCCGAAGATGAAAAGTGCTATGACGCTGCGATCGACCTCGTTGAGCAGGGCTGCTCTGTCATCTTCTCCAACTCTTACGGTCATCAGTCCCACATGAAGCAGGCGGCTCAGGAATGCCCCGATGTCACCTTCGTCGCTATGACCGGTGACCAGGCTGCTACCTCCGGTCTGTCCAACTACAAGAACGCATTTACCGGCGTTTACCAGTCCCGTTACGTTGCAGGTGTCGTTGCCGGCATGAAGCTCGCTGAGCTCGTTGCAGATGGTAAGCTGACCGATGCAAACTACGACGGCGACAACATCAAGCTCGGCTACGTTGGCGCATATCCTTATGCAGAAGTTGTTTCCGGCTTCACCGCATACTACCTTGGTGTTAAGTCCGTTGTTGAAAATGTTACCATGCAGGTAACCTACACCAACTCCTGGTTCGACATCATCGCTGAAGGTACTGTCGCAGAAGCACTTGCTGCTGACGGCTGTGTCATCATCTCCCAGCATGCTGACTCCACCGGTGCTCCCGCAGCTGTTCAGGCACTGCAGGACAAGGGTCAGGTCATCTACTGTGTCGGCTACAACGTTGACATGCTCTCCGTTGCTCCCAACGCTGCTCTGACCTCTCCCACCAACACCTGGGCTGTTTATTACAAGTACGCGATCGAAACCGCTGCAAACGGCGGCACCATCGATACCAACTGGGCAAAGGGCTACGAAGCTGACGCAGTCGGCATCACCGCTCTCGGTTCTGCATGTGCTGCAGGTACCCAGGAAAAGGTTGACGAAGTTGTCAAGGGTCTGAAGGACGGTTCCATCAAGGTCTTCGATACCTCCAAGTTTACCGTTGGCGGTGCAACCCTCACCGAATACCTTGCTGACGTTGACGGCGACTTCGCTCCCGATACCAACGCAATCTGGGACGGCTATTTCCACGAATCCGAAATGCGTTCCGCTCCTTACTTCGATATCCGCATCGACGGTATCGTTGAAAACAACAATAACTGATTCGTTCAGTTCAAACGAAAGGAAAGCTGCTTTCGGGCAGCTTTCCTATTCGTGTTTATCAAATGGATTCACTGTTTGCCGGTGTACTTTACATAAAAAATGCAGTTTTCGTTGAGTACAGCGGCAAGCAGTAACGCTTTTTATGATTTCAATCACAGAAAGGAAGAATATCTTGTCAAACGAATATAAAAGCGCGATTCGGATGGAGGGCGTTACCAAAACGTTCGGCTCCGTCATCGCCAATCAGAATATCAATCTCGATATCCGTTACGGTGAGGTTCTGTCGCTGCTCGGTGAAAACGGATCCGGCAAAACCACGCTGATGAATATGCTGTCGGGTATCTATTTCCCCGATGCCGGTCAGATCTATGTCAATGACGAGCCGGTAATGATCCGCTCTCCCAAGGATGCGTTTGATCTCAAGATCGGTATGATTCACCAGCATTTCAAGCTGGTTGATGTGTTTACCGCGGCGGAGAATATCGTTCTCGGTCTGAACGAGGGCAAGCGCTACGATAAAAAGGAAGTTGCTCGCCGTGTCCGCGAAATCTGCGCAAAATACGGCTTTGACATTGACCCCGAGCAGAAGGTTTATTCCATGTCCGTTTCCCAGAAGCAGACGCTGGAGATTGTTAAGGTTCTGTATCGCGGCGCCGATATTCTGATCCTTGATGAACCGACAGCCGTTCTGACGCTGCAGGAAATTGAGAAGCTGTTCTCCGTTATCCGCAACATGCGTGCCGACGGAAAATCCGTTGTCATCATCACGCATAAGTTAAACGAAGTTCTTGCGGTTTCCGACCGTGTTGCCATCCTCCGTCACGGCGAATATATCGCAACGGTTGACACTAAGGATGCGACAGAACTGTCTCTGACCGAAATGATGGTCGGTAAGAAGGTCGAGCTTGATATTGCCCGCGATGATATTGCGGACAAGAAGCTGCGTCTTGCGGTCAAGGATCTGACGGTTGTCAACGGCGACGGTATCACCGTGCTCGATCATATTTCCTTTGATGCGTTCTCCGGCGAAATTCTCGGTGTTGCCGGCATTTCCGGATGCGGTCAGAAGGAACTGCTCGAATCGATTGCCGGTCTGCAAAAGACTGCAGAAGGTGCTTCCGTTGTATTCTCCGATCCGGAATCCGGCGAGGAGAAGCAGCTGATCGGTACCAATCCGAAAAAGATCCGTGAACTCGGTGTCCATCTGTCGTTCGTCCCCGAAGACCGTCTTGGTATGGGTCTGGTAGGCTCGATGGGTATGACCGAAAACATGATGCTCAAAAACTATTCCGACGGCAAGTCGCTGTTCCTTGACCGTAAACAGTCCAAAGCACTGGCAGAACGGATTCTGACGGAACTGGAGGTTGTCACACCCGGTATCAATACGCCTGTCAGACGTCTTTCCGGCGGTAACGTCCAGAAGGTCCTTGTCGGACGCGAAATCGCTGCGGCACCGACCGTTCTGATGACAGCATACGCTGTGCGCGGACTTGATATCAATACCTCCTACACCATCTACAACCTGCTCAATGAGCAGAAGAAGAGCGGGGTTGCCGTGATCTATGTCGGTGAAGATCTGGACGTTCTGCTGCAGCTGTGTGACCGTATCATGGTTCTCTGCGGCGGTAAGATCACAGGTATCGTTGACGGACGTACCGCCACCAAGGAACAGGTTGGTGCGCTCATGGTCAAATCACACTGATCTCTGCCGGTTCATTGACGAAAGGAAGGTTTTCAACGATTATGTCTCATCTCCCTCAAACACATAAAAAAGAACCGCTTGTGCGCATAGTCAAGCGCGATGCGGTTTCTGCAAAAAAAGCATGGGGTATCCGTATCATCGGTCTTCTCTGTGCGTTGGTCGTTTGCGCAGTTCTCATTTTTGCGCTGACCAAGCTCAATCCGATTTCGGTCTATACCTCGATGTTCCGCGGTGCATTCGGTACCGCCCGCCGCAGCTGGCAGACCATCCGTGATGCGATGATGCTGCTCTGTGTTTCCCTCGGTCTTGCACCCGCGTTCATGATGCGCTTCTGGAATATCGGTGCGGAAGGTCAGATTCTCGTCGGCGGTGTCGCAACGGCAGGTTGTATGATCTATCTCGGCGACAAAATGCCCACTCCGCTGCTCTTTGTCGTTATGTTCGCCGCAAGTATTCTTGCAGGTGCGCTCTGGGGCTTTGTTCCCGCGTTCTTCAAGGCAAAATTCGGCACCAATGAAACGCTGTTTACGCTGATGATGAACTACATCGCTATCCAGCTGACCTCGTACTTTGTTGCACTTTGGGAAAAGCCGTTTGGTTCCAACACCGTCGGTATCATCAATGACCGTACCAATGCAGGCTGGTTTCGGCCGCTGTTCGGTCAACAGTACGGTTGGAACGTCGTCATTGTTCTGCTCATCACCATTGGCATGTATTTCTATCTGCGTCATTCCAAGCAGGGCTATGAAATACAGGTTGTCGGTGAGTCCGAGAACACCGCACGCTATGCCGGTATCAACGTCCGCCGTGTCATCATGCGTACGATGATCATCTCCGGCTCCATCTGCGGTCTGTCCGGCTTTATCGCGGTTGCAGGTGCGGGACATACCATCTCCGTCTCCACGGCCGGCGGCAGAGGCTTTACCGCCATCATTGTCGCATGGCTGTCCAAATTCAATCCGTTTGTAATGATCATTTTCTCGTTCCTGCTGGCATTCCTTGACAAGGGTGCCGCGGAAATTGCGTCGAAGTTCAATCTCAATGACCACGTTTCCAGTATTCTGAAGGGTATCATTCTGTTCTTCGTGCTTGGTTCCGAATTCTTCATTACATACAAGCTCATTTTCCGTAAATCCGAAAAAGAAATTGCTGCAAAGGAGGAAAAGTAAGATATGGATTCGATCATTTCTCTTCTGCAGGCTGCCATCTGTTTCGGTACTGTCATTATGTTCGGTTCGCTCGGTGAAACGCTGACCGAGAAATCGGGTAACCTGAACCTCGGTGTCCCGGGCATCATGTACCTCGGTGCCATTGCATCCCTTGTCGGTGCGTTCTTCTATGAGCGCGCGGTGGAGGTGCCCAATCCCATTGTCTGTATCCTTATTTCCGTTCTCTGTGCATTTACAGCATCCGCTCTCGGCGGTCTGATCTTTTCGTTCTTGACCATCACCCTCCGTGCCAATCAGAACGTCACCGGTCTTGCGCTGACGATCTTCGGTTCCGGTATCGGCAACTTCTTCGGCGGTTCGCTGAACAAGCTGGCAGGCGGTGTCGGTCAGATCTCTGTTTCCGCAACGAGTGCCGCATTCCGTACCAATATTCCTGCGCTTGCATCCCTCGATACGGTCGGCGATCTGCTGTTTTCCTATGGCTTTCTTGCCTATACCGCAATCATTCTCGCGATCGTTCTGCAGTGGTATCTGAACCGTACCCGCTCCGGTCTGAATCTGCGTGCTGTCGGTGAAAACCCCGGTACGGCCGATGCTGCCGGTATCAATGTCACTGTTTACAAATATCTCTCTACCTGTATCGGTGCCGGTATGGTCGGTCTTGGCGGTCTGTACTACGTTATGGACTATACCAAGGGTACCTGGGCAAATGACGGTACGATTGAAGGTCTTGGCTGGCTTGCGGTTGCGCTTGTTATCTTCACGACATGGAAGCCTGTCAATACGATCTGGGGCGCGTACCTGTTCGGCGTTCTGTACTGGATGAACTACTATCTGCCAGGTCTGACCCGTTATTCTCAGGAGCTGTTCAAGATGCTCCCGTATCTGATCACGATTGTCGTTCTGATTATCACCAGCCTCCGCAAAAAGAAGGAAAATCAGCCGCCCGCAAACCTCGGTCTGGCATATTTCCGCGAGGAGCGGTGACATAATATCTCACAAATGATAAAGACATTCCCCTGTTTCATTGGCGACGAACCGCTGGAACAGGGGATCATTGTTTGTATAAAAATATTCCGTGCGTAGTACAAACACATATTACGCACGGAAATAATCTTTTATTTTACTTTTTCTTAACGGTGAGTTTCATCACGAACGCATCCAACAGATACAGAACGGACGGAAGTACGACAGTGATCATCAATACCGAAACCAGTGTACCGCGACCGAGCAGAGAACCGACAGCAGCGATGGAGTTCTGGCTGGCGATGAAGCTGATGACGAAACCGCAGAGTGTCAGGATGACACCGGAAGTAAAGACGGTCGGCATTGCGGCAGCAACGGAAAGACGAAGCGCTTCTTTCTTATCATGTTCTGCACGGTAGTTGACATAGTTGGATGACATTAGAATACCGTAGTCAATGGTTGCGCCCATGAGTATGCACGTTGCTACTATGTAGCTCATAAAGAAAATGCTTCCGGTGAGCAGGGAGGTGGACAATGCAATCCAGATTGCGCCCTGAATGATCGCAACGAGGATGACCGGCAAGGACATGGAACGGAAGATGACAGCGACGATCACAAAGATGGAAACAACTGTGATGATGCTGATCAATTTGTTATCATAGTCAAACGCATTACGCAGATCGTTCGTTGAAACGGTCTGCCCTGCGATGTAAGCATTCTGACCGAAGACTTCCTTGACTTTTACGGACAGATCGGTAACGAATGCGGAGGTCTGTTTGCTTTCGTTGGGCAAGTTGACCGACAGAAGCATCCGTGCGTAGGTTTCGCCAAGGAAGAGCTCGTTGGCACGATTGATTGCATCGTGTGCATCTGCAACCTTTTCACGTTTTTCATCGTTCATTCTGGTCTTGAGGAGAACATTGTTATCCATGTGCTCGGTGACAAAGTCAAGCAGATCGCAGGCAATGATGGTGTTGACGGGCAGAAGATCATTTTCAATGGCATACTTGATGTAGACACCGCTGAGTTTTTCGCTGTTCAGAGTGCCTTCCGCTGTGACTGACTGCATTTCGGTACGGAGTGCTTCAAAACGAGCGGAGATATCGGAATAGGTATATGATTGCGTATCAGAAAGCAGTGTATTGACGCGTATCATGTCTTCCAGCTTCAGTACAACATCGGGGGAGATCTGGGAGGCGATGATCGGATTTGCTGCGGAAGCTGTGCGAATAAAGTCTACAAAGACGGAACCGGGAATTGCTTCTGCGGGTATCAGACCATTCTGACGGAAGAAGAGGATATACATTTGCTGAATGGATTCCGCGGTCACAGAAAATACCGCAGGCTGACCGGTCAGACCCTGTGCGATCTGCGCCAACGCCGGCAGGAACGCATCATAAGTATATGGGGTCTGAATGGCGTTATAGAGTGCACGGTAACTCTGCAGTGTTGCAACCGCAGTCGGATCCGTCAGCATCTGTGTGTCTGCCATGAATGTCATCAGATTGATAAAGGAAATGGTTTCAAGCGGCTGTGCGCCAAGCGCTTGGAAGTATCCGCCATAGATCTGTGCGGTCTGCATGTCACTAATCACCATGCCATAATTTTGATACATATAGCCCTGGAACTGTGCTTTTGTCATCGGCATGCCCATCTGTGCATTGAACTGAACAATACCGTCGGACAGAGCTTTCAGACCTGCTGCGGATTCCGCATCAAACATGCCTGCAAGCTCGGGCTTCTGGGCAGCTTCCAGAATAAAAGTGAGCATGGTTTGCAGATCAGCTGCGGACGCTTCGAGTTTGTTGTAATGGTACAGACCGTACATCTGCTGTACGGAAAACAGCGGCAGACCAGAGCCTTCCATCACGCCTGTTGTTGCCAACGTGTGGAAATCTTCTGCAAAATGGGTGCCGTTCATCAATGCGTCAACGGTCAGAATCAGATCAATCAGACGGCGGGTATTGTCATCCATGATGTCAGCAATGCTTTCATCGTTATCGGACAGCCAATCCGCATACTCCACGAAGGTACGTGCATCGAGCTCCACAGATTCGGGATTCTTGTAAATGCCGTACATCGCGAACAACATTTCGACATCTTCTTTGGACATATTGAGCTTTTCTGCTGCTTTCTGCAGATCAAACGGTTCGCGGACAGTGTTGGAGTACGCGTTGACGGACTTGACCAGTTCTGAGCCGTCCTCGGAAGGATATGCATTGAGCCAATCAATCAGCGCAGTTTCTTTTGCGACCTGATCGTTGCTGTTTTCATAAACGACAATGATGCTGTTGCTGCGGCCGAAGGAGTCTTTAATTTCGGAGTTTCCCATGTCAGTATCGGTAAACGCATAGGTGTTTTTTGTCTGCAGGAAACCACCTGCGGCAATCAAAAGAACAGCGATCGGCACGATCACAGCACAGGCTTTCTGTGCCATGGAGCAAAAGATCCCTCCGCGCAGAACCAGTTCTTTTTTCTGTGTCTTTTCCATCAGTCCGTCCGCAAGGAGAAGGACTGCGGGGAGCAGTGTCATCGCAACAACAGCGGACAGAATGATACCTTTCATCAGTACAGAACCGATATCAAAACCGATACCGAAGCTCATGAATAACAGTGCCAGAAGACCTGCAAGCGTGGTCAGGGCACTTGCGGCAACGGGACGAATGACCGCTTTGACGGCGGTGCGCATAGCACGTTCATGATCAGACTCGGTTTCTTTTTCTGCACGATATTTGTGTAGAAGCACGATGCTGTAGTCAACGGAAAGTGCCAGCTGCAGAATGGCTGCAACAGCATTGGTAATATAGGAGATCTCGCCGAAAATGAGATTGGTACCCATATTCAGAAGGATCGCAATACCGGAAGTTGCCAGCAGAAATAACGGTTCCAGCCAGGATTTTGAGGTGAAGAGCATAATGAGAGCCGCTAGTGCTACGGAAATGACAATGATATACATCATTTCGCCCTGAATGTTGTCGCGCATGATGCTCTTTTCGACGACAGCTCCGCCAAAAGATAGGCTGGTACCATAGGTTTCGTAAAGCATATCTTGGATCGCAGAGGCGGTATTGTTTGCGGATTCGGAATATTCATCGCCTTCCACCAATACGACAAACAGCGCTCGGTTGTCATGGTAGCTGTTTTCGCTTGCCGCATCAAAACTGACATTGAGAACACCGACAATGTTTGATAGAGTTTTGGCGGTGTTTTTCGCCTCTTCAGCGGTAATGCCGTCAATCATAACCTGTACATCACAGGCGTTACCGAATTCATGGTCAATGATTTCCAGCGAGATTTTGGTTTCCGTATCTTCTGCAAGATAATCGGACAGGTTATAATTGATGCTGACACCGCTTGACATATATGCGCAAATTACGGCGGCAATAACAAACACAACAATGACCAGAATGTGTTTTGTTCGACAAATTTTCATTGCTTTCATCCTTTTATAAATTAAATTGAAAGAATGTTTTGTCTCTGAAAATGAGACAAAATTCACTCTAATTTCATTATATTATATCATAAATCATATGAAAGGTCAATCCAATTTTGAAATTTTATGATAAAACTAGGTGGATATTGCCTGAATCTATGACATTCGTGAGAAAAGTGAAATTTATGTGCTGCCATGTTCCGGATCACGATGTGCGCGTCATACTAAAAAAGTTCAGAGACCTGTACAAAAAATCTCCAAAACCCATTGACGGGATGACAAAGTTATGGTATACTGAACAAAAACGGAATGGAGGCGTACTCCTATCCGAGTAAGAACACACAAGAACAGAAAGGAACTATCTTATGATTCGACTTGGTGTCAACTCTGTGCTTTTCAAGGCGTTCACATACCGTGAAGCTGCGGAAGCAATCAAAAAGTGCGGCTATGACGGCGTGGAAATTTCCGCAATTGCCGGCATGTGCGAGCATCTCAATCTGGCGGACTGGAAAAACCAGAAGGCAGAACTCATCGCGATCCGTGACGAGTTTGGTCTTCCGTACCATGCAACCGAGGTTGCATCGATGGACCGCGACCGTCTGAATACCGCATTTGAAGCATGCGCGGAAATCGGTATCCCGATTGTCAACATCGGTCCGGGCGGCAAGATGGACGATGAAGAAACGCTGAAGGCATCCCTTGAAACGATTCAGATGCTGGCGGAAGACGCAGAACAGTTCGGTATCAATCTCTGTGTCAAGGCACACGTCGGTGCTGCTGTTTATTCCACACCCACGACCCTGCGTATGATGGAAGCAATCACCTCACCCGCGTTTGGTGTCGATATGGACCCCTCCCACATCCATCGTGCAGGTGAAAACCCCGCATTGGCGCTCCCCGCAGTCCTATCCAAGATGAAGCACATCCACATCCGTGACTGTAAGGGCGACGGTCCTTCCCCGGGTGCACCGATCGATCAGGCCTGCGGACGCGGTGATATCGACCTGTTTGGCTATTTCAAGGCAATGGTCGACGCGGCTTACGACGGACCTGTTTCCCTCGAGGTCATCGGTCCCGATCAGGACTTTGCAACCGCAACGATGATTGCGGCAGAAAGCTATGGCTACATGAATGCAGTGCTCAAGCAGCTGGGCGCAAGATAAATTTCCATATATAAAGGAGAAATACCATCATGGCAAAGAAGTACCCGAATATTTTATTCTTCGGCATTGACAGCCTTCGTTCCGACCATATGTCCCTGTACGGCTACCACCGTCTGACAACGCCCCACATCGACCGTTATATTGAAGACGGCGGCGTTACCTTTGACAATATGTTCTCCCCGTCCATCCCCACCACACCCGGTTATGCATCAATGGTGACCGGTATGGACTGCTTCGCTACCGACTGTGTCGCTCTGCGTCATCAGGGCGGTCTGACGGAAGCTGTCCGCACGATGCCCGAAATCCTCCGTGACTACGGCTACACCTCCACTTACATCGGCGGTCATTCCTGCCGCGGCTGTGACAAGGTCATCACCTACGCCGACTGGGATGCATCGGAACCCGGTGTCCTGAAGGCAGAAGCCCTCAATAAGGTTGCCATTCCCGAACTGGAACGTCTGGCTAACCAGGATCAGCCCTGGCTGCTCTTCATGCGTCACATGGATCCGCACTCCCCGTACTATACCAAGGAACCGTTTACCCGCCTGTTCTATCAGGGTGACGAATTTGACCCGAACAACAAGTCCCTCGCGCCCGTTTACGCATTCAAGCCGTTCCGTGACTACTTCTTAACCTGGTTCCCGGAAGGATGCACCGACGCGGAATACATCATTGCACAGTACGACTCCTCTGTTGCCTACATGGATATGTGCATCGCACAGCTGCTCGAAAAGCTGCGTGAGCTGGGTCTGGAAGAAGACACAATCGTTGTCTTTACCTCCGACCACGGCGAAACCCTGTACGATCACGATTGCTACTTTGACCATCACTCCATCTATGACTGCGTTCTGAATGTTCCGTTTATGTTCAAGTATCCGAAGTTCGGCTACGAAGGACATGTTTCCGATATCACGCAGATCAAGGATGTTCTCCCGACCATTCTGTCCCTCTGCGGCATCGATGCGGGCATCAAGTTTGACGGCCGCGATATGACCAAGGCAATCACGGGCGAAGGCGTTGAACAGGAAAGCGAATTCTACATCACAGAAGCAACCTGGATGCGCAAGCACGGCTGGAGAACCCCCGAATGGAAGCTCATGGTCGCACTGGAGCCCGACTTCCACTTCAAGCCGGAAATCGAGCTTTACAACCTCATCAACGACCCGGAAGAGCTGCATAACCTCGCAGACGAAGAGCCCGAAGTTGTTGCATTCCTGCGCGCACGTATGGAAGCACACATTGCAAAGCGTGAAGCAGAAGTCGGTCATGCAAACCCGATGTATACCAACCTCAACTGGAGCGGCTTCGGAAGACCGTTTGTATCCTCCGAGGAAGCATATAACACCCTCCATATCGGCGATCCGGCAGCGGCACAGAAGCTGCAGTCCAAGCTCAAGGAAATGGGAGTGGAAGAATAATGCAAAGAGCAGTTGTTGTAGGTATGGGACCGATTGGCAATCGCCATGCCCGTGCCTACACGGAATCCCCTCGGGCGGAGCTGGTCGGTGTCTGTGACCGTGACCTTGCGCGCGCCAAGGCGGCAGGGGAAAAATTCGGTGTTCCGTATTTCCTCTCTGCAAAAGAGATGTTCGCGGCGCTGAAACCCGATATCTGCAGCGTTGCGACCGGCGGCTTTGAATATTCCTCCGACCACTATGAGCCGACCATGCAGGCCATTGAAGCGGGATGTCACGTGCTCGGTGAAAAGCCGATCTCCAACGATCTCAAGCTGGCAAAAGAGATGGTCGACTATGCCGAACAGCAGGGGGTCTGCTATGGTATTGATATGAATCACCGTTTCACACCTGCCGCACGTCAGGCAAGAAAGTGGCAGGAGGACGGCAGACTGGGAACACTCCTGTTCTGCAACATGGCACTCTGGATCGGACGACCGGAGATGCTCGAAACGCCGTACTACCACTTCAAAGCGCTGAATCCCCACAGCGTCAATATCATGCAGTATTTCTGCGGTCCGATCACTGAGGTTGCGACGTTTGCTATGGTCGCACCCGGACGCAATATCTTCTCGACCCAGTCCACAACGATGCGCTTCGAATGCGGTGCGGTCGGTCATCTGACCTCGTCCTATGATATCAAGCGCGGTCACCCGATGGAACGCTGTGAAGTTGCTGGTACCGACGGACGCTTCATCTTTGAAGATATGTGGCGTGAAGCGGTACTGTATCCCGCGGATTCGCTGGTCAAGGAAGTGTACACCAATCCCGTCTTTGACGGATTTGAGTCCTTCTACGACACCTTCCGTGACCGTATCCACAGCTTTGTGCGTCAGGTGGATGCAGGCTGTCGTCCCGACGAGATTGATGGCAGCGGCAGAGAGGGTCTGGAAGCCTCCCGTGTCATCCATGCGATGATCAAATCGAACGAAAACGGCGGCGCACCGATTCGCGTTGCCGAGATTACAGAATAAATTTTACAGAAAGGATTTCTATTATGGCTAAGATTTTTAAGGCCGGCGTCGTCGGTATGGGCGGCATCGGTAATACCCATGCAAACTGCATCAAGAACGATCCGCTGGCAGAACTCGTTGCTGTCTGCGATGTCAGACGCGAACGTGCAGATGATGCGGCAGCCAAGTTCGGCGTTCCCGCATACTATTCTCTGAAGGATATGCTCACGGCACATCCCGAAATCGAAGTTGTTCACGTCACAACCTCCGGTTTCGAAAACGGTTCCTGGCACTACGATCCCACGATCGAAGCACTCGATATGGGTCGCCACGTCCTCGTTGAAAAGCCGATTTCCAACTCCATCGAAGAAGCACGCGATATGGTCGCGTTTGCAAGAAGTAAGGGTCTGTACCTCGGCTGTGACCTCAACCACTACTTCTCCGAACCCGCATTCCAGGCAGACAAGCTGATTGCTGACGGCGGCGTCGGTGAACAGGTTTACGCAATGACCAAGGTTGGCTTTGACGGTTCCTCTGTCAATGTCAATCCCGTTGACCGCAACTCCCGTTGGCAGATGCCGTACTCTCATGCAAAGGCATTCCTCACCCATCCCTTCTCCGTAATGCGTCACTTCTGCGGTGACATCACCCACATCCAGGCGTTCATGGACAAGCCCGGCGCACGCCGTCAGTCCGAAGACCTGATGCTCTCCATCCAGTCCGTACACATGAAGTTCCAGAACGGCTGCGTAGGTTACATGCTCTCCCAGAGAGGC
>JAFYTT010000128.1 GCA_017558715.1 Clostridia bacterium
ATGGAAAGGAGTACCGTGTCATGAACAACCAAAGCAATAAACGTCCCCCTGATCCGCGCGATTACGACATGTACTCCGCTTTCCGTACCAAAGAACGCGGTGATGCACGCAGACAGCAGCGTCAGTCGCAGAAGCCCTCGTACTTTGACGCCTATGCGCACCGTGCCGAAGAAGAACAGCGTGCACAGAAGGAAGCACGCCGCCGTCAGATGCAGGCATATGCCGACGAGCAGCGCCGCAATTCCACGCGGACTACGGTACCCGGCATGCAAAACGGCGGACAGAACCGCATTACCTACGGACAGGGGCTGTCCAATCAGAGCCGTCCGCGCATCAAAACCGAAGTACCGCTTCCCGGAGAAGCTCCGACACAGCGCCGCACCAAAACAGGCGCACAGTCTTACGGTACCCGTGTACAGAATGGCGCGGATGACGCCTACCGCTATGGCTATCACTCCAGCTACCGTACCGCAGACGGACGTATTCTCGACGGATTTGATGCGTCAGGTCGTCCGATCTACCGCGATGCATCGTCCTCCGGCAGTGCGGCTGTCGTGCAGAGAGCGGAATTTGTTCCCGATGCCGCCGAACCCGTCTACCGTGCGCCGCGCCGTGTCCGCGTAGAAACCCTTGCCGATACCGACGCAAAGCCGTTCCCTTTCAAGATCGTACTGACTGTTGTGTTCTGCACATCCTTGGTCATGGCAGTTCTGTTTGCGTTCATGCGGCTCAATGAGTATACAAACGACCTGTCCCTGCTCTCCTATCGGCTGAGTCAGTACCGCTCGGAGGCAAGTGCGCTGCAGGCAGAGCTTGTCCGACGCGAAGACCTTCTGTCCATTGAGCAGACCGCATCCGAGGTTCTCGGCATGGTCAAGGTCGACGTCCTGACAAAAAAATACGTCACCATTGAAAACGAAGACAAGACCGAGGTTGTTTCCAAGCTGGAAGAAGAAGCGAGAAAACGCACATCCGTCGAAATCGACCTCGATACGGGTAAACCCATCGGCAAACAAAACATGGGCAGCGGCTATTTCCCGCCGAGTGCCGAAACGGAAGCACCCGCAGAACCGCCTGCGGATACAACCGCCGACAGTTCCGAAGAACCGGCCGCGGAAACCGAATCTGTTGTGAACACAGAGGGGAACTCATAATTTTCCGCGCTCCCCGATATACTTGATGCATGGAAGACTGAAAACAGAAAGGAGAGGTCAAAGCGCATGTTTATCAAACCCGATCCGATTATCATGAAACGCGGCGCGTACGTACTCGGCGGTGCCATCCTGCTCTGGGCACTGCTCATTGTCCGTCTGTTCTGGCTGCAGATTGTCAGTTATGACGAATACCACCGCGTGGTCATTGAAAACATTACATCGCAGTCCAACATTTCCGCACCCCGCGGTGTCATCTACGACTGCAACATGACAGAGCTTGCCATCAACACCACCGTTCAGCGTATCTTCATCGCGCCCAACGAAATCAAGGACCGTGAGGAAAAGGACGAGAACGGCGAAACGTATACCGTTACGGCAGAGGAACAGAAGGTGATGGCGGCGAATTTCCTGTCCGCGCTTCTGGATGTCGACTACAACACGATCATGGAGAAGGCAGACAAAAACTGGCGTGCCGACGAAACGATCAAGAACTATGTCCCCAAGGAAACCGCCGACGAAATCCGCACGTTCATCGACGAAAACGACCTTGATTTCATCCATCTTCAGGACCAGACCAAGCGTTATTATCCGTTCGGTTCGCTCGCGTCCCACGTCATCGGCTTCACAGGTACCGACGGCACGGGTCTTTACGGACTGGAGCTGGAATACAACAACTTTCTGACCGGCGTTTCCGGCAGAATCATCACATCGACCAATGCGCGCGGCGGCTCCATTCCCGCCAAGTACGAAAGCTATACCGAGGCGGAATCCGGCTACAATGTCGTGACCACCATCGACTATAAGATCCAGGCAATGCTCGAACAGCAGGTCATGGATACCTTCTACGACAACAACTCCATGAACCGCTGCTGCGGCATCGTCATGGATGTCAATACCGGCGCAATTCTCGCTATGGCAACCTATCCGACGTATGATCTGAACAATCCTTCTCAGCTCGACGACTGGTCGACCTCCCAGCTGATGGCGTATGTTCCCGGTTCTGCGGAATACAACATGGCACAGTCCTCCCTCCGCCTGCAGATGTGGAACAACAAACCGATTTCCACGCTGTATGAGCCGGGTTCCACGTTCAAAATCATCACGGCAGCCATGGGTCTTGAGGAAAACTGCTTTGAGGATACCACGCTGTTCACCTGTACCGACCCGTTCTACGTTCCGCTGTCCGAAACAGCACGAAAAAAGGTCAGCTGCTGGCACTACGGCGGCCACGGCACGGTCACCTTCCGCTCGGGTCTTCAGCAGTCCTGCAACCCGACGCTGATGCAGGCATCGTGGCTCATCGGCGCGGAAACCTTCTATAAATATCTGCAGGCATTCGGCTTTACCGCGGTGACCGGCATCGATCTCCCCGGCGAATCCAAGGGTATCTTCCATACACTTGCGAATCTGAACAAGCTTGAGCTTTCCACCTCGTCGTTCGGTCAGACCTTCAAAACAACACCGATTCAGGAGCTGACCGCCATCGCTTCCGTCGCAAACGGCGGTACGCTGATCACGCCTCACGTCGTCACACGTCTCGTCGACGATGAAGGCAATACGATCATGGATGTCACGCCCGAACCCAAGCGCGTTGTCATCAGCGAGGCAACCGCCGCTCTCATCAACGATA
>JAFYTT010000129.1 GCA_017558715.1 Clostridia bacterium
GTGGGTTCAAGTCCCATTCCTCGCACCAGCGGGTATGGCGGAATTGGTAGACGCGCTAGATTCAGGTTCTAGTGAGGGTTCCTTCATGAAGGTTCAAGTCCTTTTACCCGCACCAAAAAGCAGGAGATACCGAAAGGTGTCTCCTGCTTTTTTATGTGGTATAAGGATTGTCCAAGATTTATGTGAAAGAATCGCCGCAGGGGATTCTTTTGCATCAATCCATCGGATTGATGCGGGAAGGCTTCAAGTCCTTTTACCCGCACCAAAAAACAGGAGATACCGAAAGGTGTCTCCTGCTTTTTTATGTGGTATGAGAATTGTCTAACCTTTGCGTGAAGGACTCTCCATGTCCGGCATTATACCGGGAGATTGATATGAATTGTCAGAACATCGGTTGAGCTTATCACAACCATCACGTCATTGTGTTTCCTCCAATATTGTGATATAATAATCCTGCAAGAGCACGAATCCAAAGCATAAGGAGAGGGAATATGTTCTATCTGGCAGAAAATCTGAAAAAATACCGTATAAAGAAAAATCTGACGCAGGAGGAGCTTGCGGATTTACTGGGGCTGACGCCGCAGTCCATTTCAAAATGGGAGCGCGCCGAAAGTTATCCCGATATCACACTGCTGCCCGCACTTGCGAATATCTTTGAAACAAGCATTGATCTTCTGATCGGCATGGATACGATCCGGGCGGAGCAGACGCGGTACAATATCCACAGTAAGGCGACAGACCTTCAGCGGGCAGGCGACTATGCCGGTGCAGAAAAAGTGTATCGTGATGCATTGCTGATCTACCCAAACAAGCCGGGAATGCTGTTGGGACTTGCCGGTGTTCTTGCGCTGCAGGGCAAGGCAGAGGATGCGATTGCGTATATTGAACGCGGTCTTCCGCTGTCTGAAAATGAAAAGCAAAAAGCGACGATGCGCGCTGTGCTGTGCTTTTTGTATCTGCAATGCGGAAATTCCAAAAAGGCAAATATGCTTGCATCCGAGCTGCCTCATATGAGAGAAAGCAGAGAAGTGATTCAGCCGCTTGTGCAGAGTACCCTTGACGATACGGACATCCATCGGCATATCCGTGTGCTTCTTCTTGGCGAAGAGGAAACAGAATGATAGTTTGATTCGTATGGTTTATTTGCGCTTCACAATGGCCAATAAATGTCCTGAAAGCCCGATGATTTCCGTATGTCCGTCAAGCATGCGCACGGTCTTCATCAGCGTTTCGCGGCTGTCAGAATCCTCCCATAACGTGTCGATGTCAGGGGCCAGCCAGGCCCGCCCATAACACCGTGAATGTCGGCATCCGCAGTACCGTCAGCGCGCGGACTGTTCCGGCATGGATATTACCCCCTTTCAAGAAAAATCACCCGGTTGTGCAATGCGTTCAGCATTGACGACCGGGTGTTGTTGGTTATGTGAATTCCGATATCAGGAATGGCACGATAAGCAAAGCCCGTTGTCAAGCATGACTGCGGACTGCTGCTGGTTGTTGTGTACCTTGAAAATCATATGGTTTCTCCTGATAAAGAATTTATACGGATTATATCACAGGTCATCGGAAAAGTCAAGAAATCTCAATAAAGTTTTCAGCAAAAACAAGAAATCTTTCCTGCAAACATTGACACAACATCAAAAATCTGCTATACTATTAACATTCTCTTCCCGTATGTGATAAAATTTTAATATAACGAGGTACAGTTTTATGGCAAAGAGTGTACAGGATATCCTGAATCTGATTGCGGAACATGGCATCAAAATGGTCGACTTCAAGATGGTTGACATCAACGGTCAGTACCGCCATGTCACGATTCCCGCAGAAAACTTCTCCGAGGATACCATGAAGAGCGGTATCGGCTTCGACGCATCCAACTACGGTTACGCCGTTGTCGAGAAATCCGACATGGTCTTCATTCCCGACCCCGATACGGCTGTCATCGACCCGTTCTGCTCTATCCCGACCCTGTCTATGACCGGTAACGCTATGGTCATTGCATCTCCCGAAAACAAGCCCCTGTCCCAGTATCCCCGCAACATCATCCGTGCAGCTGTCAAGTACATGCAGGACAACGGTATTGCCGACACGATGAAGATCCTCCCCGAATTTGAATTCTATCTGTTTGACAATGTTTCCTGGGGTGTTGAGGGCAGATATATCGGCGCGTCTGTCGATGCGGTTCAGTCTTACTGGA
>JAFYTT010000130.1 GCA_017558715.1 Clostridia bacterium
AGATTCTGCATGATCTGATTGGCATTGACGATCAACTCCTGTTTTTCATCGTGCGTCAGACCCAGCTTTTCGGAAATCTCGTTTGCAAACGACAGATAAAAGACCGTATTGTCAAGAATCTTCTGGCTCTTATCATATTCCAGTACATGCACATCACACAGCATTGCCGCACGGTGCATGAACAGCGACATTTCACTCTGATTCTCAACATACAGACCGATTTTGAAGGACTGCATGGGACTTCCGTCCGACTGTGCACTGATATAGGAAATGTTGAAATGAAAGCTGTCGATGAGTTCGAGTACAGGCAGCAGTGTTCCCACTTCGTCGCGGAGCATAAATTCCATCAGCATGACATGACCGATGCTGATATCATCATTCAGATAACCGAGATCCCGCAGTGCCTGCTCTGCACGGACAAGAACGTCAGGCTCTCCTTCCACTTCCAGAAACAGGGTATGGGTGTCGACAGCTTTGTTGTAGGATACACGGGTGATATTCAGACCGAGATCGGTAATTCTGCGGCTCGCAAGATAAAACGCACCGCCGCGATCCGGCATACGGGTCGTAAATGTTTTCTTCATATTATATATATTATATATAAACGGCACAGAGGACCGTCATGCATGCACAGACAGTCCTCTCTGATTGTCAATTTGTTTACTGATGCTTGATCGCGTAGTTCCACGCGTCTTCGCACATCTTTTCCACGCCGAGCTTTGCTTCCCAGCCGAGGATCGTCTTTGCTTTGGTCGGGTCTGCATAGCAAGCCGCGATATCGCCTGCACGTCTGGGCGTGTAGGTGATTGCCATCTTCTTGCCGGAAACCGCTTCCAGAGAATGGATCAGGTCAAGAACAGAGTAGCCGGTACCGGTACCGAGGTTGAATGCGTCACATTCTGTATGATTGCGTACCCAGTTGATGGCAGCAAGGTGACCCTGCGCCAGGTCGACGACATGGATGTAGTCGCGGACACCCGTACCATCCTTGGTCGGATAGTCGTTACCGTAAACGGTCATAGCTTCCATCTGACCGGTAGCAACCTTGATCAGACGCGGCATCAGGTTGTTCGGAATACCGTTGGGGTCTTCACCGATCAGACCGCTTTCGTGTGCGCCGGTCGGATTGAAGTAACGGAGCAGCGCGATGGACCATTCCTTGTCGGAAACATAGATATCACGCAGAATCTGTTCAATCATCAGCTTGGTGGAGCCGTAGGGGTTGGTGGTGGACAGCGGGAAATCTTCCATGATCGGCAGAGACTTGGGAGAGCCGTAAACGGTTGCGGAGGAGGAGAAGACGATCTTCTTGCAGCCGTACTTGCGCATGGTCTCAGTCAGAATCAGAGTACCCGTGATGTTGTTGTGGTAATATTCCATCGGCTTTTCGACGCTTTCGCCGACAGCCTTCAGACCTGCGAAGTGAATGACCTCGTCGATCTTGTTTTCGGAGAAGATCTTCTCCATTGCGTCACGGTCAAGCATATCTGCTTCGTAGAACGGGAAATCCTTGCCTGTGATCTTCTTGACGTTTTCAACAGCAGACATCTTGGAGTTTGCAAAGTTGTCAAATACAACAATTTCTTCACCTGCATTCAGAAGTTCAACGCAGGTATGCGTGCCGATAAAGCCCGCGCCGCCGGTAATCAGAACTGCCATAATTGTTATCTCCTTTATGTGTTGGTCTTCCGACCTTGATTTTGTTTATCAACTTTTATTATATCACATAATTATGAATAATGCAAGACAATTTTGCAACGAAAGCGAACATATCGGGATTCACGATCGGCTGAAAACCGTCTGGTTTTCCCGATATTCCGTCGGGGTCATGCCGATATACAGACTGAAGTTGCGGTTGAAGCTGCGCAGGGAGGTAAAGCCGCTGTCCATGGCACACTGCAGAATCGGTTCGTCCGTATTCCGAAGCAAATGACACGCCTGTCCGAGACGGTACTGAATCACATAGGAATGGTACGACATACCGACCGCATGCATAAAATAACGGGACAGATAGTCCTCCGAATATCCGACCTGATGTGCCAGCGCACCGACCGAGCAGTCACCGCGGAAATTCTTCTCGACAAACAGAAAGATCTCATGCAGCAGCATATGGTATGCGAAGACTACAAGAGCCAGATTGAAGGCAGCGCTTATGCGATGCGTACCAATAAATTCATCAGCGGCGAAGGTCTGTTCATGTTCAATGCTCCCACAAATCTGTACAAATTCGCCGATATGGAACACGATTACGGTATTCTCCCGCTGCCGAAGTACGATGCTGCACAGGAAGGATACTACACGCTGACCAGCAATGCGCATACCACACTGCTTGCCATCTCGCGTGTACACGGCGCAGATGCCGGCGATATCGGTATCGTTCTGGATGCACTGTCTTACTTGTCCTATGTCGATGTCGAACCGATGTATGCGGAAACCTATCTTGAAAATCGCTATCTCCGCGATGAGGATTCTGTCGAGATGCTCAACATCGTCATTCAGAACAAAACCTATGATGCGGCGTTCCTGCTGAACTATGCCGGCGCGAACTCTCTGCCGCAGGAATGCTCCGCAGGACGCGGCGACAAGATCGCATCCACCATTGCATCCAAGCGCTCTGAAGTCGAGAAAGAAGTCCAGAAAGCATTGCAGGTTGCCAGTGACATGAAGTAAGCCGTCATCTTCTAACAACGAAAAAGCATCGGCTGTTGCACCAGATTGCCTGCAGCAGCCGATATTTTCCTTTCCTCATATAAAATTTAATATTTTTTCAAAAACCTATTGACAAATGCCACTCAATGTGGTATAATAATATCCGTCGCAAGGTGATAACGTCATCTGACGCCTACAATGCTGGTGTGGCTCAATGGCAGAGCAGCTGATTTGTAATCAGCAGGTTGTTGGTTCGACTCCGATCACCAGCTCCATATGGGGGATTTCCCGAGTGGCCAAAGGGGACAGACTGTAAATCTGCTGTCTATCGACTTCGGTGGTCCGAATCCACCATCCCCCACCAAAAAA
>JAFYTT010000131.1 GCA_017558715.1 Clostridia bacterium
GAAGAAATCGCATTCCAGTCTGTCACCACGCAGGGTATGCCCTTCTACGGCGGCAACATCCTTTACAAGACCGAAGTGGATGTACCCGAGGACTGCACGATGGTCATCCGCTGCGGCGCTTATCGCGGTGCTGTTGTCTGCGTCGAAATGGACGGCGAGGATCTCGGACATATCGCTTATGAGCCGTATACGCTGACCGTTCAGAACGTCAAGGCAGGCAAACATGAGGTTATTTTCAACGTCAACGGCAACCGCTACAACTGCTTTGGTGCCGTTCACAATGCAAACCTTGAAGAACGCTGGGCAGGCCCGGGTATCTGGAGAACCGGCGACCGCAAGGGTACCATCGGTGATGTTGTCATCGAAGACGGCATTCCCGCATCGGTCTATTACGGCGCTGACCGCTGGTGTGACGAATACCGCGTCCGCGACCTCGGTATGCTGACCGCGCCGATGTTCTTCTTCGTCAAGTAAGCAAGCTCCTGACTCTGAAATCCGCATAAACTGTAACGGACCGTCACGTCTTGTGCGCGGCGGTCCGATTTTTTACAAAGGAGATTTTGTATGCCGGAATTTGATCTTTACACGCTCATTGCACAGGGTATCGGCGTGATTGCCATGATCCTGCCTTACTTTATCTATACCGCACGTACCCGCAAAACCCTGATTGCACTGAAATTCGTCTCCGATGCGCTGTGGGGAACCCATTATTTCATGCTCGGCGCTCTCTCCGGTGCTGTTATGAACGGCATCAACATGGGACGCGAGGTCGTTTTCCAGTGCAAAACCTCACACAAATGGGCGCAGACCCCGATTTGGGCAATTGTGTTCATCATCATCAATTTGAGCTCCACGCTCCTTTCATGGCAGGGCTGGCAGAGTCTGCTTCCCGCCGTCGGTGCATCGATCTCGGTTGTCGGTCTGTGGTGCGCAAGTCCTCTGACCATCCGTTTGTTCAGCCTCCCGTCCACCGCATGCTGGCTTGCCTATGCGCTGATGTCAGGTACCCCCTCCGGCATCATCTGCAATGTCATCCAGATGATCGCAATCATTGTCGGTCTGTACCGCGACATCAAAGAACGCCGCGCACAGAAAAACGAACAAAAAAATGCGGAAGCCGTCTCCGAGGAAACCGCTTCCGAATAAACCCAATTGTCAGAATCCGATATGGCAAAGCCAGTTCCAGAGCAGTCCGGGCCACTGCGCCGCATGCGGATTGCCGCGATCGGGACGAATGCCAAGCCCCATACCGTGATCACCCTCCGGGAAGATGTGCACTTCACACAGCACATTCTTTTTCCGGAGGTTTTCTGCGTAACGGAGGGAATGAATCACATTGACCGTGCGATCCTCGACCGTGTGGAACAGAAATGCCGGCGGTGCATTATCGGGAATGTGCAGCTCAGGCGAGAATTTCCCGGCATTGTCCGCAACCGCACCGGGGAACAGCTTCTCCGTGCACCAGTCAATGCGGATACCGTCCTCGGCAAAGCTGATGTAGGAATAGCAGTGAATCTGCGCATTGGGCATACAGTCAAGCATATCAATTTCGTCGGTCATTTCCCCGTCAATGGGTGCGGTATAGGTACACAGAAGTGCGATCAGGTTACCGCCCGCCGATGAACCCATGACACCGATTTTGTCGGGCGCGATGCCGAACTGTTCTGCATTGGCACGGACAAATCTCACAGCACGGCGCGCATCGAGCAGCTGTGCGGGATGGGTGTACGGCGCAACACGATAATCGACGACAAACGCATCCATGCCGTGTGCATTCAGAAATTCTGCATACCCCCGTCCTTCATGCTCGGCACGGTGGACATAACCGCCGCCCGGGAAAATGACGACAGCACCGTCGTGAGTTTTGTTTTCTGCCGGATAATAGTGAATCAACGGATCTTCCTCGCCATCCAGATAATATGGGGTGTTGTTCCAGAGTTTGAATGATTGCATGATGTTCCTCCCATTCAAGTAATTGATACCTTTATTATAGCAGACAACACACACATTTGCAAGTCCCCGACAGAGAAAAAAGCCTCCCGCAGGAGACTTTTTCCTATTTTGGCTCAAATATCCTTTGGTGCATCGACCGCCGCAAACGTCACAACTGCCTTGAACAGATCTCCGTCCACCGTCAGCGCCAGCGTTCCGCCCTGCAGCTTGCAAAGGCTGTCCGCAATCGCAAGCCCAAGTCCGGAACCCTCGGTGTGACGGGAGGCATCGCCGCGCACAAACCGCTCGGTCAGCTCTTCAGCCGTCACGGTAATCGGATTTTCGGTGATGTTGCGGAATGTGATCACAACCGTTTTCCCGACCGCTTCCGCTGTCAGATAGACACGGGTTCCGCTCATCGAATACTTGCAGATATTGCCAAGCAGATTATCAAACACGCGCCACAGATGTTTGCCGTCCGCGGAAATCCAAAGCGGATTGTGTCGGATATCGAGTACCGTATGAAGCCCCTGCGCATCAAAACGTTCTTCGTATTCCCCAACCGCCTGTGTCAGAAGTTCGACCGCGTCGGTCGGCTGAAGGGAAACGGAGAGCGAGCCCGATGACGCTTTAGATGCCTCCAATAAATCCTCCGTCAGCTTTTTGAGTCTGACCGCCTGACGGGACAGCACATCGACGTATTCTTTTGCGGTTTCGTTGCCGATCTCCTCTTTTGAGAGCAGATCGGTATAATTGATGATGGATGTCAGCGGTGTTTTCAGATCATGCGAAACATTGGTAATCAGTTCTGTGCGGAAGCGTTCACTTTTCATGCGATCCTCGACTGCAACGGAAATCGCATCACCGATGTGATTGAGGCTGTCGCCGATCTGCTTGGGTGCACCGTGCAGACGAGAGGTGTCGGTATGCGCGTTGATATCTCCTGCCGCAATCTTCTTCGCAGTACGGCGAATCGCGTCAAATTCGAGCATATACACACAAAGGAACAGTCCTGCTGCCAGTGCTGTCAGAAACCATAGAACGACGAATCCGCTTGCATGGATGACAAACAGCGTCCACAGCCCGAAGATTGCACATCCGGCAATCCATTTTCCGGCAAGCGGAAGATTGTCAAAGACCATGCGGCCCATGTTCCACATCTGACGCAAAAGTCGTCCGATCGGTCGGAGCAGCCGATATACAAGCGTATTCTGCCACCATTTGCCCGCACGGAATCTGCGAACCATACCGCGCAGAATCGAAAGACCAAGATAGACGGCAATGGCAAACAGCACCGTAATGGCAAGCGGGATCAGCCAGTCAAACAGATTGCCCCGGATATAACGGAACATCATCAGCATTGCAACTGGGAAATACCACTCCATTCCAAAAATACCCGCAACCGCAAAAAGTCCGAGCATGACCTTGACAAACAGTACCGGCTCGACGGGCAGTCGATCGATCACATTCAGGCGAATTTCGGGTGTACAAACCTGCTTGCCTGTCTGCACAAGCACCAAAACCAAGAACAGCAATGCCGCTGCACCAGAAATTCCCGCCGCGATCAGCCAAACTTCCCAGTCAGAAGCATCGTTTTGCCATGCCGTGTAATACATTTTATAGTCATCCTGCACACGCATATCGGCAAGGAGACCGTATTCGAGTGTGACGGTATGCGCCGAAGAAACGAGATCACCCGTGACTGCTCTTGTGAAAGAACCGCTGTGCATCAGCTGTTCCTTCCACGCCGCATCGTTTGAGAAAATCACCTTGCCGTCAAGCAGGACGCGAAAACGGAAATTGGTGCGTTCCGAGTGATACTTTCGCAAAAAATCATATGCCTCACTGCCGCAGACCTCGGGATAGATACGGTTGTCCTCCGTCACAATCGCGGGAAACGGCTTTTCTGTCGCTTTCTGTTGTCCGATCAGGTCTTCCCGCTGCCGCTCCACTTCCGCTTCCTTTTCCGCCACGGATTCTGCAGCAGCTTCCTGTTCCGAGAGGACATCCGTATCGGATTCCTGCGAAACTTCTTCGTTCGCTGTCTGTTCCGCAGCATCATCGATGCTCCATGCAGGTTCATCCCGCAGATACGATGAAAACGCATCCGACCGCAACTGATAACGGACAAACCGCCATATCGGGTCATCGCTGTACCAGCTCTCAGTCGTATCATCAAGATAGAAGTCATTGTAGCTCCAATCGGAATGATACGGCCAGTATAAATTGAGATTATCCTTGGACTGCAAACGGTAATTGTCGAAAACATAGAATTCCGTCGATCCGCTCATCACCCCAAAGGATCCCAAAAACAGCACCCGCAGCCCGCAGAAGGCAAACGCCATAATCGACAGCATACACAAAATCAGACAAAGTCCTTTGACCAGCGGATGATAAAAATAATTTTTCTTCATATCAAGTTACCCCTTTCCGTTCATTTCTGTCGTATCGATTTTATACCCGCGTCCCCAGACGACTTTCAGATAACGGGGATTGGCGGGATCAATCTCAATTTTCTCGCGTAGATGGCGGATGTGCACCGCGACATTGTTCTCCGCTCCATACGTTTCCGCGCCCGCCCGCAATGCCCGCTGACAGATCTCCTTCGTCGAGAAAACCGTGTCAGGCTCATTCATGAGCAGTTTCAGAATCGCATATTCCGTCGGTGTCACGGAAATCTCCTCTCCATCCACCGAAACCGCGCGGGTATCGGGATCAATCTCCAGTCCTCCGCACCGCAGAACCTCGGGACGGGAAACGCGGCTGCCGAGATACAGATATCTGCGCAGCTGGGACTTGACCCGTGCAACCAGTTCCGCCGGATGGAACGGCTTGGCAACGTAATCGTCCGCACCGAGATTCAGTCCCAGCACCTTGTCCGCGTCCTCGCCTTTTGCCGTCAAAAGAATGACGGGAAGATTACAGTTCGGGGATTCCGTATCTCCGCGCAGTGCTGTCAGCGCGGCAATCCCATCCATTTCGGGCATCATAATATCCAATATCAGAAGCGACAGCGGTTCCCGCTCGCAGATTTCGAGTGCTTCGCGTCCGTTCGATGCACACAGCACTTCATATCCCTCCGCGCGCAGATAAATCGATACCGCCGCGGCAATATCCGCATCGTCATCACACACCAGTATTTTTGTCAGTTCGTTTGCCATTGTGTTTTGTTCCTCTCACTTGGTTTGTGATACCATTATACCACAGAAAATCTGAATTTCCAAGAGGGTATTCTTTTAAGATTTCTTAATATTTTCGTCCATTTATGAATAAACATCGGAAATTTGATAAACTTTTCCCCGATGCGCTTGACATTTGCCTGTTTTGTGCTATAATATATTAGCACTCAAACACCGAGAGTGCTAAAACCGTACATTTTCAAACTTGATATATAGGAAAGGAATTTCAAACCATGGAAAAGAAACAATTCCGGACAGAATCCCAAAAGCTGCTTGACATGATGATCAACTCCATCTATACGCACAAGGAAATCTTCCTGCGTGAGCTGATCTCCAACGCAAGCGACGCCATCGATAAGCTGTACTACCGTTCTCTGACCGACGATTCCGTTACCCTCACCCGCGGTGATTACGAAATCCGCATCGATACCGACCGTGTCGCACGCACGATCACCATTGCCGACAACGGCTGCGGTATGACAGCGGAAGAACTGGAAAACAACCTCGGTACGATCGCCAAGTCCGGCTCTTACGACTTTAAGCATGAAATGGAACAGAAAGAGGATGTCGACATCATCGGTCAGTTCGGTGTCGGCTTCTACTCCGCATTTATGGTCGCCGACAAGATCACCGTCACCACCCGCGCGTTCGGCTCGGATACTGCATGGGTCTGGCAGTCCGAAGGCGTTGATGGCTATACCATGACAGAGGGCGAAAAGGACACCGTCGGTACCGAAATCGTTCTTCATCTGCGCGAGGACACCGAAAACGAAAAATATTCCGAATATCTCGACACCTGGCGCATCAAGAGCCTGGTCAAGAAGTATTCCGACTATATCCGCTACCCGATCAAGATGGATATCACCTCCGAAAAGCTGAAGGAAGGTGTCGATCCCACCTCCGATGCGGATGATAAGTATGAATCCGTCACGACGACCGAAACGCTCAACTCCATGACGCCTCTCTGGAAGAAGCGCGCGCAGGAGGTTACCGAGGAAGAATATGCCGCATTCTACCGCGACAAGTTCTATGACTTTGAAGCCCCGGCAAAGACGATCCACTTCAAGTCCGAGGGTACTGCCACCTTTGATGCGATGCTGTTCATCCCCGCAAAAGCGCCGTTCAACTATTATACCAAGGACTTTGAAAAGGGTCTGCAGCTGTACTCCTCCGGCGTTCTGATCATGGATAAATGTGCCGATCTGCTCCCCGACTACTTCTCCTTCGTCCGCGGTCTTGCCGATTCCGCCGATCTGTCTCTGAACATTTCCCGTGAACTGCTGCAGCACGACCATCAGCTGAAGTTCATCGCAAAGGCGATTGAAAAGAAGATCAAGAACGAGCTTGCAAAGATGCTCGAGTCCGACCGCGAAAAATACGAGGAATTCTGGAAAGCCTTTGGCATGCAGCTGAAGTTCGGTCTGTATTCCGATTACGGTCAGCACAAGGATGTCCTGCAGGATCTGGTTCTGTTCACTTCTTCCAATGAAAAGAAGCTCGTTACGCTGAAGGAATACGTCTCCCGCATGAAGGAAGAGCAGAAGTCCATCTACTACGCCTGCGGCGAAACCGTAGACAAGATCGAAATGCTCCCGCAGTGTGAGGCTGTCACAGGCAAGGGCTTTGAAGTGCTCTATCTGACCGACGATGTCGATGAATTTGCACTCAAGATGCTGATGAACTATGAAGAAAAGAATTTCGTCAATGTCTGCGCAGAAGAACTTGACATCTCCACCGAAGAAGAAAAGGAAGCCGTCAAGGCAGAAAACGAATCCTCCGAGGATATGCTGACTGCGATGAAGGAAGCACTCGGCGATGCCGTTTCCGCAGTCCGCTTCACAAACGCGCTGAAGAACCACCCCGTCTGTCTGACCAGTGAAGGCGGTCTGTCTGTCGGCATGGAACAGGTACTCAACCGTATGCCGAACGGCGAAGAGGCAGTCAAGGCACAGATCGTCCTTGAAATTAACGCCTCCCACGCGATTGCCGATAAACTCAAGTCCCTCTATGTCTACGACCGCGACAAGCTGGCAAATTACGCAAAGATCCTCTACGCACAGGCTCGTCTGATCGGCGGTATGTCCATTGACAACCCCGCAGAGCTTTCCTCCCTCGTCTGTGATCTGATGATCTGATTATAATTTCATCAACCAATATCTCCCGTATACAGCGGCACCCCAAATGTCGAAGCGTATACGGGAGATATTGCTTTTTGCCAGAAAAAATCGAAAAAACAGTTGCATTTTTCTGCATTTTCCTGTATAATGAAATCAGAATCTCTTCCCACGCGGAAGAATACAGAAACGAATCGAAAGGAACCTCCATTATGAATGAACAAATCATCCGTTACGGCATCATCGGCTGCGGCAATATCGCACGCGGTGTACACATTCCCGGTATTCAGCACGCAAAGGGTGCCGAAATCACAGCCATCTGCGATGCCAATCCCGAACGGCTGGAACAGACCCGTCAATCCCTCGGTCTTCCTCCCGAGGCGGCATTTACCGACTACGAAGCCCTGCTCGATTCAGGCCTTGTCGATGCCGTTTCCGTTACCACACCGAACAACATGCACATTCCCGCAGCTATGGCAGCAGCCGAACGCGGTATTCCGTTTGCCTGCGAAAAACCGCTTTCCGTCGATGCGCCGACTGCCAAGCCGCTTTACGACCTCGTCATGCAGACGGGACTGAAAAACATGGTGTGCTTCTCCTACCGCTTCAAAAAAGCGGCACGGTATGCGCGCGATCTGATCGCCGAGGGACGTATCGGAACCGTCCGTCATGTTTATGTCCGCTATCTGCAGGGCTGGGGCAACCCCGAAAAGGATTGCCCGCGTGTCTGGCGTTTTGACCGTGCGGCAAGCGGCTCCGGTACCCTTGCCGACCTCGGCTCTCATATGCTTGACCTCGTCCGCTTCCTGACAGGGGAGGAATACACGCGCTTTACCGCACAGAACGGCACGTTTGTCTTTGACCGCCGCTCGACCGATCCTGCAAAGAACGGAGAACGGGAAGCCGTTGACGTTGATGATTACGCGCATTATTTTGCCAACACAACAACCGGGATCGCAGCTTCCTTTGAAATCTCCCGCAATGCCTTCGGACGCGGCAACTTCCAGCACATCGAAATTTACGGCGACCGCGGTGCGCTGACCTATGAATTGGAAGACGATGACTATCTGGAAATCTGCGAGGGTGCAGACGAGGGCAGTCATACGTTCCATCGTCTGGAAATCCCCCAAAAGTATCATGTTTCGCAGATGCAGAGCTTCATCGACCGTCTGCATGGCGACGAATACGGTCTTGCGGCTACTGTTGCCGATGGGTATGAGGATATGCTGGAACTGGATGAAATCATCCGCTCCTCGGATGAAGGAATCACCGTCATTCATAAACAACAGTAAGCCATGTGTGCATCGACGCGATTTTGCATAATTCTGACAAAACAGCGCTCGTTCATCTTCATTTTACATATTTTTCATATATTGTTCATGAATTTTCGGTATAATGATTCCGTGCGAAAAAAATAATATATAGGAAAGAAAGGGAGCACACATTTTATGGATATTTTTTCTGTAATCACGTTGCTCGGCGGTCTGACATTCTTCTTATTCGGTATGAGCGTCATGTCAGACAACCTCGAAAAACTGGCGGGTTCTAAGTTGGAATCCATTCTCCAGCGCATGACCTCCAGCCCCATCCGCGGACTTCTGCTCGGTACTGCCATCACAATGGCAATTCAGTCCTCCTCCGCAACCACCGTCATGCTTGTCGGTCTTGTCAACTCCGGCATCATGCAGCTGGCGCAAACCGTTGAAGTCATTTTCGGTGCCAACATCGGTACGACCATCACCTCATGGATCTTCAGCCTTGCGGGCATTGACAGCTCTGTTTTCATTATCAAGATGATGAAGCCTGTCTATTTCTCCCCGGTTCTCGCATTTATCGGTATCGTCCTCCGGATGATGTCCAAGAGCGAGCGCAAACACACCGTCGGTACCATTTTCATCGGATTTGCCGTTCTGATCTTCGGTATGGACATGATGTCCGGTGCCGTCGAACCGCTTGCAGAATCCGAAACATTCAAGAACATCCTCGTTCAGTTCGATAATCCCATTCTCGGTCTTCTGTTCGGTACGATTGTTACCGCAGTCGTCCAGTCCTCCTCCGCTTCTGTCGGTATCCTTCAGGCTCTGGCACTGTCCAGTTTCATTCCCGTCAGCACCGCGATTCCGATCAGCATGGGTCAGAATATCGGTACCTGTATCACCGCAATCATTTCCGCAATCGGTGCCAATACCAATGCAAAGCGTGTTTCCATCGTGCATCTGGTCATCAAGGTTGTTGGTGCAGTTGTACTGCTTACAGCATTCATTCTGATCAATACCTTTATCGCTCCGGCGATTTTCTCTGAGCGTGCAACGGTTGTCAGTATTGCAGTCATTCACACCATTTTCAATGTCATCAATACCGCTATGCTGATGCCCTGCAAGAAATTCCTGCTTAACATCACCGAAAAGCTCGTTCCCGAAAAGGAAAAGCACGTCGAATCCACTTCTGAAGTCCTGTTCCTCGACGAGCGTCTGCTGATCTCCCCGCCCACCGCGCTGATCGCGTGCGACAATGCCGCAAACCGCATGGCAGAATTGGCACATGCCTCTGTCGATATGGCACTTTCTGTTCTGAACGTCATTGAAGATGACAACACCATCGACATTTCCCTTCAGACAGAGGTCATCAAGAACACAGAAGACGAAACCGACCAGTTTGAAGATACCCTCGGCTCTTATCTGGTCAAGCTGTCCGGTCTTGATCTCTCTGACCACGACGCACAGATCGTTTCCAAGATGCTGCACGTCATCAATGATCTGGAACGTCTCGGTGACCATGCATTGAGTCTGTCGAAGGCGGCACTGGAAATTGCCGAAAAGAAGATGTCCTTCACGCCCGATGCAACTGCAGAGCTCAAAAATCTTGCAAATGCAATCGATGAGATCATGGAAATCACATTCAATGCGTACCTGAACAACGATCCCGTCCTTGCAGGTGACGTTGAACCGCTCGAACAGGTTGTTGACCGTCTGATTGCCAACATCCGCAAGGGTCA
>JAFYTT010000132.1 GCA_017558715.1 Clostridia bacterium
ATCTTTTCGTGGAGGCGGAATGCTTGCGCTGTTTGCATTACGAGGAACTTTGTTCGCGTATTCGGGCAGAGCAACGTCTGCATTTACGTTCTGATGATTAAACCTATCATGCGGTGCGATTTTTTCTGACGCTGTGGATAGATGTAGCCTGCCTTGCGTGGAGGCAGCGGATTGCGGATCAGGTCGACTCCTGTCACGGCCGGACGGGTTTTAACCATTGCCGCATGAAACTGTGTCTGCAAAAGAGGCTAGGGGCAGATATGGCTTCATTTGGGAAAACCTCTAGGCTGTTGGTAATGCAGATTCTGTGTGGATTGCAGTGCGTTCCGATAAGGCAATCAAGTCGCGGTACGTGGTAACATGCCGACGGTTCCTTCAAAGGGAAACCGCTCTCATTGGCAACAAAGAGCAGGAACCGGGGAAATCCAACTTGACTATATGGCGCAAAGTTTACATGCAGGACCGCCGCCGATTTTGTTTTTTTCTCATCACCAAAACACGAATATTGCGATGCCGCACAGCAGCGACGGTAAAACGGCTGCCTGTGCGGTACTGATTATACACAAACAAAAGGAGACAACTTTGGATACGCACTCAAAACCCAAACCGAAAACAAAGCAGCCAGAAAAACCGAAAACCAAGGTGGACGTCCGCTGGATCGTCACGGTTTTCTGCATCAGTATTGCGATTTCCGCCATTCTGTCCTTAATCTGTAATGAGCTGATCGGACACATGGCGACATTTATGCAGTTCATTGTGCTTCTGCTCATCATTTTCATCGGTATCATCTTCGATATCATCGGTCTGTCGGTTGCAACGGCAGATGAAAAGCAGTTCCACTCGATGGCGGCACGCAAGATCAAGGAGGGCAAGCTTGCGGTCATGATGATCCGCAACGCCGATAAGGTGTCCTCGGTCTGCAATGACGTGGTCGGTGATATCTGCGGTATCGTTTCGGGTGCGACGGCGGCGTCGATTGCGATGCGCGTTTTTACCGACCCCGAGGTTTCCTTCTTCGGCAATCTGCTCGTGACCGCGCTTGTCTCCGGTATGACCATCGGCGGCAAGGCGATCGGCAAATACTTCGGCATGAACTTCTCGGAGGACATTCTTTACGTCATTGTGAAAATTCTCCGCTTTCTGCCGATCAACACAACGAAAAAATGAGACTTGATTTATATTTATCTGAACACGGTCACGCCGCATCCCGTCAGCAGGCAAAGGTGCTGATTGACGCGGGTCAGGTTTACATCGACGGCGTGCAGAGAACGAAGGCCTCGTTCAATGTCCCGGACGGAGACGCAGTAAATGTCGAGATCCGCGGCGAGGTCATGCCGTATGTCGGACGCGGCGGCTATAAAATGGCGGGGATGCTCGACGGATTCTCTGTGAATCCTGCGGGTTTTGTCTGCGTGGATATCGGCGCGTCAACCGGCGGCTTTACCGACTGCCTTCTGAAGAATGGCGCAAAACTGGTTTATGCCGTCGACTCCGGCTCCGATCAGCTGGCACAGGTTCTGCGTGAAGATGACCGCGTGGTTGTCATGGAGCAGTTCAACGCCCGCGCACTTGACGAAACCCATACAAACGGACGTGTCGACCTCTGCGTGTGCGACGTGTCGTTTATCTCCTTAACCAAAATTTTCGAGCCCGTCACGCGGGTGCTCTCC
Source organism: Clostridia bacterium (assembly GCA_017558715.1). Lineage (GTDB taxonomy): Bacteria > Bacillota > Clostridia > Oscillospirales > CAG-272 > RGIG3925. The sequence goes on from JAFYTT010000132.1 coordinate 1,671, forward strand.
GATTATCACCGCGATACCAAGGCGGGCAGCTTTCTTGCGCTCATCAAGCCGCAGTTTGAAGCAGGCAAGGAGCACATCGGCAAAGGCGGGATCGTCCGCGACAAAAAGGTCTATCTGCGCGTGATCTCCGATATCATCCGTTCCGCGGAGGAATACGGTCTCTATTGTGTCTCCGTGCTTCCGTCCCCGATTACAGGCGGTGACGGCAACCGCGAATTTCTTGCCCATTTTGCTTACCATGCCCCGGAGGCTGCCAACCGTGCGCTGGGGGATCGGAATTGTCTTTTGAAGATTGTTGACAGTAACGATACTTGAAACAGCACTTTATAACGAAACGATCATACCATGATTATCAGCGGGTGTAGGGGCGATTCACGAATCGCCCGCTGCATGATACAAATATTCTGAAAAATATGGATACCCGCAAGCGACATCTATGTGCGACGGTTCGGGCGATTCATGAATCGCCCCTACAATCCTTTGAAGTCGCTCTTTCACATGAAGTCTTGATCTCAGGGGAGGTGTCACAGTGCAGAAACAAATCCATACTGTCGCTGTCTGTCCGAATCCGGCAAAGGATATCGGACTTTCCGTGACGCACGATGCGATCGCGGTGCTTGCAGGATGCGGTGCAAAACCGATGCTGCCGCAGTCGATGCGCGAGGCACTCGGCACAAAGCTCCCGACGGCGGCGGTGTTTGTCCCCGATCATGCGCTGTTTGACGACTGTGACTGTGCGGTCGTGCTCGGCGGTGACGGCTCCGTCATCAAAGCGGCATCCGCCTGTGCAGAGCGAAAAATCCCCATTCTCGGCATCAATCTGGGACGCGTCGGCTATCTTGCCGAGGTCGAGCCGGAGGAGCTGTTCCTCCTCTCCCGTCTGTGCCGCGGGGAATACCGTATCGAACGCCGCATGATGCTGTCGGTTTCCGTTCTGCGCGACGGTCATGAAATCCACCGTATGCCGCATGCGCTCAACGAAGCCGTCATTTCCAACGGTGCCATTTCCCGTATGGTCGAGCTGGACGTCACCTGCGACGGGCAGGCGGTCACGCAGTTTCACGCGGATGGCGTCATTGCCGCAACACCGACAGGTTCAACCGCATACTCCATGTCCGCAGGCGGTCCGATCATTGACCCCGCACTTGACTGCTTCTGTCTGACCCCCGTCTGTGCGCACTCTTTAACGGCACGTCCGATGCTTCTGTCCTCGGACTGCACGCTCGATATCAAAAACATCTGCCGCCGCGAGGACAATACCTATCTGACCGTTGACGGCGCACAAAACTTCAAGCTCATCCTCGGCGATGTGGTCCGCATCCGAAAAGCATCCGCCGAAACGCAGATGATCCGCTTCCACGCAAACAGCTTTTTCTCGGTTCTGAACCGAAAGATGCAGTAAAGCAGTAAATAAGAACCTTATGACCGCCGACCTGTGAGGCTTGCGGTTAATATATAAAAAAATAAAGGCAGGTAAACCGCAATGAAACAGAATCGCCACGAAAGAATCATTGAAATCATCAATGCCAACGACATCGAAACGCAGGACGAGCTGCTGGCAAAGCTGCGCGAAGACGGCTTTGATGTCACACAGGCTACCATTTCCCGCGACATCAAGCATCTGCAGCTGGTCAAGGTCGCAGGACATGACGGTCATTATAAGTACGCCGTATCCCAGCACTCCGGCACGAAGACCGCGCTGAAGTTCAAGACCATCCTCAAGGAAACGATCGTCCGTGCGGACTACGCGCAGAACATCGTCGTTCTCAAGACGTATTCCGGCATGGCACAGGCGGCAGCGGCAGCCATCGACTCTCTGCAGATGCAGGACATCGTCGGCTCGGTCGCAGGTGACGATACGATTCTCATCGTCATGCGCTCGGACGAAATCGCGCGTGACTTCACCGAGAAGTACAAAGAGCTTCTCCACTAAAGCACCATGCTGGATACGCTGCACATTGAAAATATCGCCGTTGTCCGTGAGGCGGATATCACCCTCGGACGCGGTTTTACCGTTCTGACCGGTGAAACGGGTGCCGGTAAATCGATCATCATCGATGCCATCAACCTCCTGCTCGGCGCACGTCCTCAGCGTGATCTGATCCGCTCGGGCGAGACAACCGCCGTCGCATCCGCCGTGTTCACGGATATCCCCGAAACGCTTGCCGCGCAGATGACCGACGCAGGTCTGCGGCTCGATGAGGACGGAGGACTGTTTTTACAGCGCGCGGTACAGGCGGACGGCAAAGCGTCGACACGCATCGGAGGACGACCCGTATCCGTTTCCACACAGAAGGAATTTATCGGTGCGCTGATCGCCATTCACGGTCAGCACGACAATCAGCAGTTTCTGCGTCCCGAGATGCATATCCGCTATCTCGACGACTTTGCGGGCATCGAGGCACTGCTGGACGAATACACCGTGCTTTATCATGAATACAACGAAATCCGCGCAAAGATCCGCTCGCTTCAGAAAAACGAGCAGGAAAAGGCACGGATGGCAGAGCTGCTCAAATACCAGATTGCGGATATCGACGCAGGCAAGTTAAAGCCCAAGGAAGAGGAGCTGCTGCTTGCCAAGCGCACCAAGATCCGCAATGCCGAAAAGATCGCAAAGCAGGTCAAAACGATTCTCCACGCGCTGTACCGCAGTGAAAAAGGGTACTCCGCAATGGAACAGCTCGACCGTGCGATCACAGCCCTCGACGGTATGTCGGAAATCATGCCCGAGGCGGCGGCATTCTCCGAAAAACTGTCGGAGTTCCGCTATGAGATTGAGGACATCGCCGGCACGGTTCAGGCGTATGCCGAGGACGACGAGGGCGACCCGACCGTTCTGCTTGATAAGATCGAGGGACGGCTGGAGACCATCTCCAAGCTCAAGAAAAAATACGGCGCAACTGTCGAGGAAGTGCTTGCGTATCGCGCAAAGGCGTTTTCCGACCTTGACGACATCACGCTGTCCGACGAAAAAATCGCCGCGCTGAAGGAACAGCTTTCCCAAAAGGAAAAGGAGCTGACCTTGTCGGCAGAACAGCTGACGGCGGCACGCAAGGCGGCGGGCAAAACGCTGTCCGTGCGCATCATGGAGGAGCTTCGGTTTCTCGATATGGAAAAGGTGCGCTTTGAAGTGGGAATCACGCCGCTTTCCGGTGAGAACGGCGACGGAGAAGTGACAAGGTTCGGCACACGCGGCTGTGACAATGTCGAATTTCTGATCTCAACCAACCCGGGAGAACCCCTGAAGCCGCTTGACAAAATCGCATCGGGCGGTGAATTGTCCCGTATCATGCTCGCGGCAAAGTGCGTCATGGCGGCGAGCGAGCAGATTTCCACGATGATCTTTGACGAAGTCGATACCGGTGTATCGGGCAAGACCTCGCAGAAGATCGGCATCAAGTTAAAGGAACTGGGAAAAACCGGCTGTCAGGTCATTTGTGTCACGCACTCTGCGCAGATTGCCGCGCTTGCCGATGCGCATCTGTACATCTCCAAGCATGAGGTAGACGGACGCGTCGAAACGTCGGTCAAGCCTCTGGACGAAGACGGCAGAATCGGTGAGCTTTCCCGCATCATCGGCGGCATTGAAATCACCGATGCCATCCGCGCAACGGCGAGAGAGCTGCTTGAGAACGGACGGGCACTGTAAATACGATATTTGAAGGGCAATGATGTCAGATCAAGCGCAGGCGCAACTAATTATACTGTATGGACGACCATTGGTCGTCCG
>JAFYTT010000133.1 GCA_017558715.1 Clostridia bacterium
ATCATCCTCGTTGTGATTCTTGCCATCATCGCATCCGCGGTTCTGTATGCTCTGCGTCCGCTTGGATATACCGTTTCCAACGGGTTGACCAAGGTTCGTCCGGCACCCATGCCGCAGCAGCCATTGACCGGGCTTACCGTCGGCAATGCACAATACCGGATTCAGCTGTCAGAGAGCTTTTATAACGATGCCGATGTAATCATTGATGAATACCGGGTCATTGACGGCGATGCCTATGATGCGGACGACGGCATGGATGATTATCGCAAAATACGGGTCGTGCGTCAAACCGCATCAGTCGTATCCTTCCGTTATGTTCAGCCATATCCGCCGCTTCAGGATTACCGACAGCGTACCGATGAAGAAAACAAAGCCGCGATCATGGCACTGTTTGAGGAATACGATTTTTCGATCTATGATTCGTTTGAAATCTGGGGTGAGCCGCTGACGAAGGCTCGGAATTACCGATGGTTTTCCGCACAGACAGCCTGCAGTCTTTCTGTGCGCGTGACCGCTGACGGGATCATCGACGATTTCATCGTATACGATCAGGCACCGGCCATGTCCGACCGTCTTCCGCTCAATGAATCCGAATGTCAGCGTCTGGTGCGCCGATATTTGATGTTCAACGGCATGATTTCCCCGTTTCGCGGCTATGAGATCACATTCAAATCACGCAGGCACACGCTGTCAGACGGCAAGCCTGCCATTGCCTGTTCCGTATGCGTCACCGATGAGGATGGCTTTGTTTTTGTGGTCGCAGCGGTGATCCAAAAATCATAACATACAAAACAGCATCTGCTGCCCATCGGTATGCAGATGCTGTTGTCATTTTGATTTCAGAACGCCATTCTTGCCCAGCCTTTGTTGCCGTCTCTCGGCGGCAGACCGAGGATTTCACGTGCAGTATCGACGTAATAGCGATAGTTTTCCAAAGGAGTTCCTCCGGGAATGCGGTGGTCAAGACCGAAGACCGTACCGCGGATCATTTCGGGCGAGAGCTTGTATTCCAGCTCGCGGCGGATGTCTTCCTTGGTGCCGCGCAGAACGTGCTTGTCGATGCCGCCCTTGAACCCGAGCGCACCCCCGTATTTTTTGCGCAGGGCAACCATATCCATGCCGGCGGCAGGCTCACACGGATAGACGATATTGACGCCGCAGTCCATGACCGCATCGATGATCGGATTCATATTACCGTCGCTGTCCTGCGAAAAGAGCTTCGTGCCGCGGGAAGACAGCATATCCCAGATGCGGCGGTAATACGGCTGCATCCATTCACGGACAAGGGCAGGACCGATCATCGGACCGGATTTTCCCGCCATGTCCTCGTGCACGCAGAGATTGTCAATGCACAGCCGCTCGCTGATGCGCTCCAGAACCTGAAAAGACGTATCGGAGATCGTCCCGATGATATCCGCCATCAGCTCTTCATCTTCATAATAGCAGATGCACGCGCCTTCCTCGCCCATCAGCTCACGCGGCGTATCAAAACCGCCGGGAATCGATGCGGTAATGAGAACGCCCGCCGCCTGCTGCTTTTTTGCATACTCGACCGCATCCCAGTTGATGCGATCTTCGTGAAAGGTGTAAAACGGCTTGAGCTTCAGCCACGAATCCATGTCGGTGACGGGATATCCCATCGGCAGCGGGATGGTGGCATAGCCCTTATGCAGCTTGACCGTTCTGCCGAGCGCATCACGCGATATCGTATAGGTCGGCGTATCCTCGAGCACACACGGCGTAATTCCACCGCGCAGACCGGTATTGCCGCCGCAGCCGCAGACAGGAACATAGTCCCAGTCAAAGGCAGTCATGTTGATCTCATCCTCCGACGCACCCTGCGCGCGCCATTCGTCCTCCAGTCCGATCAGTGGTCCAAACAACTCGACGAACATCGGACGGTCGACACGATCTGACGTAAATAAATCAATATATTGTTCCCGAGTCCATTTCATATCAGAAAATCCTTCTGTTTATGCAAGCAGAAAATACTTGTCAAACATCTTGTCAGCAAGAGCCGCCGTTGCTTCAACGACCGATGCATCCGCCTCACCGAGGTAATACTTGCGCATGATCTCACCGTCGGAATATGCCGCACGGTCATGCAGCGGATAGAAGTTCTCCATCAGATAGCATGCATACTTCTGGAAGCGGTGTTCACCGACCAGACGGTATTCCGCGGAAATCGTATCAACCGCGACGGAATACTTGTCCTTGATGGACTGCAGAATGTCGGCGCGTTCGTTCTTGTGTGCAAAGACGATGGTGGAGCAGATTGCCGCATTGCGGTTGTTTTCGGTGGAGTTGTGAGAGTCGGTCGAGCCAACGATGGGCAGGACGTTGCCGCGGCGGTATTCGTCGTAATAGATCGCCGTCTGGAAGCCGTTCTGCTGATAATAGTTTTCGCCGCCGAGGACTTCAAAGGCATCAAAGGGCTTGTTTGCAAGCATGTACTGTGTAAACGGCTCGTGGATCTGCCACATATCGGAGATCCAGTACGGATGCGCGAAAATGCCGAGACCTCCGGCTTCACGAATCTTGTCAAACGCCCAGACACAGACGGCATACCAACGCTTGTTCACATCGGCGGGAACATCAGTCAGAGATGCTTCGATTGCGTCAAGCTCGCGGTTGTACTGCTCATCGGTGACAATGTCGGGTGGGGTAATGGTGTCGTCAAAGCGTCTTGCGTCGATGTCGCCGTTCGTTTCGATGTAGTTGCGCAGATAGTCAAACAGACCGTTGATCGAGAACAAACCGCCTGCGTTGACGATATGAACATCGGTCTGCGGCAGGTGGACTTCCTCACCGGGCAGGATATTCAGTGCGGTTTTTACGTCCTTGTACGCACGCATGGCTTCCAGCGACGGGTAATATCTGCTGTGGTCGGTGACAACAATGAAGTCATAGCCCTTCATACGGTAATCGGCACAGACAACAGCGGGTCGCCGTGACCGTCGGAGCGGCAGGTGTGCATATGAAGGTCGCCGCGCAGAGGGATGCGATCCGCCATGTCTTCTGCCAGCGCGTACAGATTAAGCTGAACGGTGCGGCGGTCGCTGTCCTTTTTGTAGATGCGGACAGCAAGTTCACCTTCCTTGTCGGCGGTGTAGGTAAAGCGCAGACAGCCGTCCTCACACGGAGTAACAAAATAGTCGGTATGATTCCATGCGGAGAATTCATGACCGATATGACCGCCGTCGAGACGCTGTACCATGATCTTGTATTCACCGGAGAATTTCGTGTGAACACCAAGCGGTTTTACGGTAATATCGGCAGAGACACCGACAGGAAATACCTTTGGGAAAATGTCATAATCGTGAAGTTCCATTTTCATTTGGGGAATACCTCGTTTCATCAAATTTGATTGACATCATTGTAACAGATTCGATGGGGATTGTCAATCACTTTATCAAAAGTCATTCTATCCTCCAACATAAAAAATCGCACCACACGCCGTCGGCGCAGATGCGATCTTTGATGATATTGGAACTTAACCGCCAAACACGACATTGGCATTCAGAAGTGCTTCGTTGCCTTCCGAGACGGCAATGGCGTTCCACTGTGCTTCCGTGCCGCCGAAACGGATGGTTTTGAGCGATTCGCAGTTGACAAAGGCGTTTTCTTCAATGGCGGTCAGGGATGCGGGAAGTGCAATTTCCGTCAGCGCATAACATTCGGAGAAGGTGTAGGATTCCAGCGTGGTCAGACCGTCACACGCACCGAGATCTGCCGTCGTCAGCGCGTAGCAGTTATTGAACGCACGCAGACCGATTTCACGCACACCTGCCGGAACGGTAACAGACTGCAGGGACGTGCAGTTGATAAACGCGCGCTGTGCAATGACCGACAGAGAAGCGGGAAGCGTTACCGTCTGCATTGCGGTCGCATTATAGAAACAGCTGTCGGGAAGCGCGGTCACCTTATCGGGAATGACAACCGAGGTCACCGTATCGGCATTGAGGAATGTTTTTTCCTTGATTGAGGTGATCAGAATTCCATCCAGAACGTCGGGAATGATGATCTCACCGGGATTGAGGACAAGCGCACCTGCCTTTTCATACGGATCCTTCGCAAATGCAAACATACCGTCCGCAGTTACGGAGTACCACGGCATTGCGGCAGACATATAGGAAATCGCATCTTCCTTACCGGCAAGCAGATTGGCATAGGACTGCTTGGCACGTGCCAGCTGGTCGGCGGCATCCTTGTAATCCCCGGCAGCCGTAAAATATTCCACAGCTTCACCATACCGTCCTTCCTGCATCGCGGCAGTACCGTTCTTGTAATTGGAGGACGGTGCAAACACGCGCGTGGAAAGCATATTGATGAGGAATACCGCGGCAAGGGCGATAACGATGATGGTCAGAATACGAATGGAACGGTCGATCTTTGCCGCCTGCTCGGGCGTATTGGCATCGCGGGGATCGACTTCATTGACAGAAAACAGCATAAATTCCGGAATCCTTTCCTTGGATACATTGTAGTGTATTTATTGTACCATAAATTCTGCTCCACGGCAAGAGATTTCACAGAATAATCAGAAATTAGGGTAAAAATACGTAACATTTTCGTGTCTTTTTCGCCAGTTGCTTGACAACGGGAGCGTTTGGGAGTATACTATTATAATAAGGGATTTTGTGCCCATACAGATGCAAGGACAAAACCAAAGGAGCGCTGACGTGCTGAACATCACCATTCTCTCGGTCGGTACCATCAAGGAAAAATATCTGACCGATGCACTCAAGGAATATATCAAACGGCTCGGTGCGTATGCACGTGTCACCGAGGTACAATGCAAAGATGAACATCTGCCTGACAACCCATCTGCAGGTGAAATCCGCGCGGCTGTCGAAAAAGAAGGCAGAAAAATTCTCGATGCATTACCCAAACGCGCCTATGTCTGTGCGCTGTGCATTGAGGGTAAGCAATGTTCCTCCGAGCAGTTTGCCGCACGGCTGGACGCGCTTGCCACCGACGGCTATTCCGATATCGCGTTCATCATCGGCGGCTCGGACGGTCTGTCGGAGGAAGTCAAATCCCGTGCCGACTGGAAGCTGTCATTTTCTCAGATGACATTCCCGCACCAGCTGATGCGCGTCATCCTGTGCGAGCAGCTCTACCGCGCCATGAATATCCTCGGCGGCGGAAAATATCATAAATAATTCATGCTTATGTGAAAGGATTTTTACATGAAGAAACGCATCCTTCATTTTATCGGCGTTCAGGCAGTACGCGCCGCGGCGATTGTCATCCTGTTTGGATTGACGGTCGGTGCCATGATGTACCTGCGCGGTTACTTTGACTTCTCCTTTGTGGAACGTGTTCCGATCGGCAATGCTGCAAAAGAAACTCTGCCTGTCGAAACAGAAGCGGTTACCGAGCCGATTCCGGAAGAAACCGAAGCCGCAGAACCGAACACCGAGGAGCTCACAACAGAAGCACCGCCTGTCGAACAAACACCTACACAGAATCCGACACCTGGTCCTGCCCAGACAACAACAAAAAAAGAAACCGCAAAGACGGTATCCGATGCGCTCAAAACCGCAAAAACACTGCAGTCTCAGGGTTACAGCGCGCAGACCTCCGGTATTTATCAGAGAGGCAGATCGGTGCTTGCCAAGCTGCCCCTGTCGGGACTCGGCAAAAACTTCTCCTACTCCAAGCATGATGTCCGCGATGTACAGATCGTCGAGTACGAAAAAGGCTGTATCGTCACCGAGGAAATCTCGGTCACGGAAGACCGTCCAGCCGTTACCCTGCGCAACGGTTATATCATCCGCGATGTCAACGGTAAGTTCACACTGCTCAAGCCGGACGGCACCACGCTGCTTTCCGATTATGACGAATCCGATTTCCGTCTGACCGGGCTGCGCGATGAAAACGGACGGGCACTGTTCGCGGCAGTCAAACGCGTCAAGGAAGATGTGTTCCTCCCGATCATGACAGTCGAGGAATACAGCAGACGACCGATGGAAAGCGGTCTTTTTGAAGAAGAGCCCACCAAAATGGAAGTGGAGCATCTGACCTATTATATCCTGTCCGATGACGGAAAATGGGAGGTCAGTCCTTATACCGATGAAACGCGTCCCAAGGAAACCGAGCTTGGTCTGCAGTTTGATGCGCCGCTTGATTTCGGCGAAAGCGACTGTGATCTTGTCCGCTTCTATAACTACGGCAGATGGGGCTATAAAAATGCAAAGACCGGCGCAACCGTGATCTTTCCGCGCTTTACCGAGGCATATAATTTCCATGACGGCTATGCCGTTGCGCTCGACGGATATATGATGTATTTTCTGAATGAACAGGGAAACATCGTCTATCAGATGAGTTATGCGGAACCCGAGCAGTTCCAGACCTTTGAAAACATCACGCTCCCCGATACCAACGGCATCGAATCGCTCGGCTACTACTATTTCAGCCACGGTCTGACCCGTATTCGTATCCGACAGAACCTCGTCACCTATAAGGCATATTACTATATCAAGGAATCCGACAGCTCCTATCTGTTCGATGTGAAGGGAAATCAGTTCCCGCTCCCCACAGGCTATACGCTGGAAGCGTATTCCGACGGCGTACTTCTCTTGAAGAACAACGATACAGGGCTTTTGGGATGCATGAACTATAAGAACGAATGGATCGTTCAGCCGCAGTATTCGCATGTCACGCCGTCTCTCTCCGGCATGATCGTTGTCGGCAATGAAAACGGCAAAAAAGGGTTGGTAGACACTTCCGGCAACTGGATTCTGCCGCAGGTCTTTGACTATCTTTCCGAACCGTCCCAGGGAATGATCGCCGCGTTTGATAAGAGTGTCGGCTGGCAGGTCTTCCGCATGATGAGCAAATAACACCAAAAATCCAAAAGACAGGAACTTAACACATCCATGATCACATATCAGGCAGGTGAGGCCGATGTCGCGGTTGTCGGTGCAGGACACGCCGGAATCGAGGCAGCACTGGCATGTGCCAGACTCGGACTCCATACCGTACTTTTCACAATCAATCTCGACGCCGTCGGCAATATGCCGTGCAATCCCTCCATCGGCGGAACGGGAAAAGGTCATCTCGTCTATGAAATCGATGCGCTCGGCGGAGAAATGGGTTATGCCGCAGACAAGGTTACCATCCAGAGCCGTACGCTGAATCTCGGCAAAGGACCTGCGGTTCATTCCAAGCGCGTACAGGCAGACCGACAGGCGTACCGTACGCTGATGAAGCATACGATTGAACAAACGCCGAATCTGACGATGGTGCAGGCGGAGATCACCGATTTCCATTGCACGACCGACGAAAACGGCAAAAAGCACATCGATTCCGTCACAACCAAATACGGCGCGGTATGGAACGTCAAGGCGGCAATCATCTGTGCCGGAACCTTCCTCTGCGCACAGGTCATTGTCGGTGAGGTTGCATTCCCGTCAGGTCCCGACGGCATGCTCCCCGCGACAGAGCTGACCACCGCTTTGGAACGTGAGGGGCTTCGCGTCATGCGCTTCAAGACGGGAACACCGGCGAGAATCTTAAAATCCTCGATCAACTTTGACGGCATGGAAGTCCAGGAAGGCGAATACGGCTCTGAACCGTTCTCGACCCGTACCGACCGCGCGGAATATCATGCGCTGCCGCAGACAACCTGCCATGTTGTCTATACCAACGAAACCACACACGAAATCATCCGTGCCAACCTCGACCGCAGTCCGATTTACGCAGGACGCATCCACGGCATCGGTCCGCGCTACTGCCCGTCGATTGAAGACAAGGTTGTGCGCTTCTCCGACAAGCCGCGTCATCAGCTGTTTTTGGAGCCGATGGGATGGCAGACGGAAGAAATCTATGTACAGGGCTTCTCCTCCTCGCTTCCCGAAGAAGTGCAGAAGAAAATGCTTGCATCCCTGCCCGGCATGGAAAACGCAAAAATGATGCGTACGGCTTATGCCATTGAGTATGACTGCATTGATCCGACCCAGCTGTATCCGACACTCGAATTCAAGGACATCGACGGTCTTTACGGCGCGGGACAGTTCAACGGCACCTCGGGATATGAGGAAGCCGCGGCACAGGGCATTGTCGCCGGCATCAACGCCGCCCAGAAGATTCTCGGCCGTGAGCCGCTTGTTCTGACGCGCGAGACATCTTATATCGGTATGCTGATCGACGATCTCGTCACCAAGGGTACCAATGAGCCGTACCGCGTGATGACGAGCCGCTCGGAATACCGTCTGCTTCTGCGTCAGGACAATGCCGATGCGCGTCTGACTCCGATCGGCTACAAAATCGGTCTTGTCAGCGAGGAACGCTATCAGAAGTTCCTGGAAAAGCAGGAGGCGATCAAGCGTGAGGTCACAAGAACCCGTTCGATCTCCCTGCCGCCCACAGATGCATTGCGCCGCATCTGCGAGGAACGCGGTACACAGCCGCCGACCACAGGAGTGCGTCTTGCGGAACTGCTGAAACGCCCGCAGCTTGATTATGACGCGCTGGAAAGCGTCGATACCACACGTCCCGACCTGCCCCGTGCGGTCATGGACGGCGCACAGATTGAGATCAAATATGAGGGTTATATCGCCCGCGAAATGGCGGAAGTCGAAAAATTCCGCCGACTGGAGCATACCCTTCTGCCCAAGGATGCCGACTATTCGCAAATCAAGGGCATCCGCATTGAAGCGGCGCAGAAGCTGCAGAAGATCCGTCCCGAGAGCATCGGGCAGGCTTCCCGTATCTCCGGCATCAGCCCGGCAGACATTTCCGTTCTGCTGATCTGGCTGAAAATGAGAGATCCTGATACATCAAAGGAGTAAACTTATGGTGGAATCCGTGACAACCGCAAAACGAAGACTGGCATTTGTCATCTGGAACTTTGAAATCACCGAACGCGGTGTATTTGAACAGCTGGTGGACCGCGCACACAGACAGGGATTTTCCACAATCCGTCTGCATCTTTCCTGGTTCAACGCAGAAAAAACACCCGGCGTTTATGATTTTGCGCCGTATGACGAACAGATCGACTATATTGTCTCCAAGGGAATGGATGTCATTCTGACCGTCGATCTGCAGCGCAGCGTACACAGATCGGAGAACGGTGTCAAAACCGCTCTCGATGCTGTCATCGACACCGATGAATTCCAGTATGCCTATGGTGCTGATACCCATGTCCCCGATACGCTGTACGGAACGGCGATGGTTTCATATGCAAGTCCGCGCGGCATCGAATGTATGGCACGGTTTTACGGTGCGGCAATCAACCATTTTGCAAAGCGCTTCGGTCATAAAGTCATTGCCTATGCCTATCCAACCTTCACGCCGTATTGCGAAACAGAATACTGGTGTGCCGGCGCTTATGACTATTCCGTTCACATGAAACGTGCATTTGAAGCCTATCTGTCCTCACTCTATGAAACCGCTGCCGATCTGAACCTTGACCTCGGCACGGAGTACCACACCTTTGCAGAGGTTCCGATGCCAGCCGATACCGATCGAAGCCCTCTCGGCGTGCTGTTTTATCAGTGCCGCCACAAGGTACTCAAGGCGCTGATCGACCGACTTGCCGATGTTCAGAAAAATGAGGCGCCCGAAATTCCGTTTGCACTTCAGTTCGGCTGTGTCTGGGATGCGGCAAGCATCCGCCGCTGTACACTCGGCTTTACCGATCTTTCGGAAAAGGCCGATCTTGTGGTTGTCGATGACGCCCCCGGCTTTGACCATGCGTTTTCGATGGACTACATCGCAGGTGCACTGCGTGACGGCGGCAAGGAATTCGGCAATGAGATCGACGGATATTATATGATTGAAAACGGTACCACGACCGCGGAAGGGTATATCGAGCAGGGTCTGACCTCCTACCGTCACAATGCATCGGTACAGTATGTCGCCAACTGGATGGTAGACGAACCGCTTTCCAACTACGGATATATTTTCTCGACCGTCTCCCAGGAATATCTTGAAGTCGAGCAGCCCGAATGTGTTTGTGAGGATGCAGAAACAGAACAGATTCCCGTCTCACTTCTGCGGCTGTTTGAAACGGGAGATGCACGCGATTATCAGGACGATTATCGCCGCATTTCCGATGACGGTGAGCGTTTCTGCCGCCTGAACATTCACGATGATCTGACGGCAAAGGTATATCCGAACTCCGTTGCCGGCAGAGATATTCAGATTGATGTAATCACTCCTGCCGATGTTCAAAAAGAGGAAGAAAAGAAATCCGTCAAGGACACCGCGATGGCAGTTGCGGCACTCGGCGCCGCTGCCGCGATTTTAGCGCTCGGTGTCGCAGTCAAGGTCTTTTTCTCCGACCGTGATGACAAATAAATGCATAAAAATGCCCGGACAGCCCGTCACTGCAAGACGGCTTGTCCGGGTTTTCCTATTCAGTTGGAAAAATAATTTTTCAGTCCCATGTGGTGCCGAATCTTGACCAGATACAGCAGAATGATCTTCGACAGTGCGATATCATAGAGAACCAGCGCAAGGTTGCCGACCACCAGAAACGGAACGGTAAAGTCAATCGACGAATCGTTGAGATAGAAGATATACTTCGTTGCGGTGACGACAAGAATCAATGCTGTATTGATATAACTTAATTTAAGCACCCACGCAACAACATAATGCAATCGTTCAAAGGATGCCTTTGCAATCGGATAAAGTCCGCCAAACAAAAAATACAGGATCGCGGGCAACTTATTCGGCAAAAGAATCAGGGAAAGCGCGGAGGATACCCCCCATGTCAGCCACGGATACGGTTATCCGACCTCGATCATAACCACTACGACAAACATCGACGCAATGGCAACCATCGTCATGCTGAGAACATCGATCACCGCACCGATGAACAGCATCAGCACAGAAAATGCGCTCAAAATGGCACACAGCGCGATTTTTTTACTTTTCTTCATCGGCATTGGCGGATTCTCCTTCTAGATAACGAACATAAATGGCGAACAGTTCCTCAAGACGCGCAGCATCGCCCTTCAGATGCAGGTAGCCGAACAGGGCTTCCAGTCCCGTGGCACGGCGGTAATCATTCACCGACGCACTCTTGGGATGCGCACCTGCGGCATTACGTCCGCGGTGATAAACGGCACTTTCTTCTTCGGTCAGATGCGGCAGAAGTCCTTCCAGACCGCGGCTCTGATTGGTGGCACGAACATAATCCAGTGACAGCGCTGACAGCTTGCCTGCATTTCCGATGCCGCGCATGACCAGCATCTGCCGTACAAGTGTCTCCATCACGGCATCGCCGAGATAAGCAAGAGCGGCTCCGCTGTATTCAACAAGCGCAGGAGAATTGGGATTCGTTGTCATGGTAATGATCGTACCTTTCTTTTGCCGTTTTTGATATCTTTATTAGTATATCATTTCTTGTCCGAAAAAGCAAGACAAATTCGTAAACAATTTCGGAAATCAACAAAAAACCGGCATCTGCCAACCGGAATTTCCGGCGGGGACAGATGTCGGTATCGATCGTTACGGAATATCCTCCACAACGGTTTCGGGACGCTCGTCGAGCATCCACGGATTGCGGTAAATGCGGTTCATATAGCGCAGAGCCGTTGCGTAATAGAAGCCATCGACGGTACGCTCGTCCATAACGACTGTATAGGATACATACGGAACATGCTTGGTCGTCCCGTCGGACTGCACCTCATACCGGTGTTTCTTTGCACCGAAGGACATGAACACGGGCACATTGCCGAAGTCATACAGATGATGGTAGATCGGCGGGATACCGAGGGAACCCATCGATGTAATAAAGAACGAACCATGGAACGGAGACAGACGCGACAAAAAACGAGGCAGACAGCCAAAATAGTCCATGATCTGCAGAATAAAGACAACAAACTTCATAAGAAGTCCCGGCATATAGGAAAGAACCTTTGCCGCACCGTCAAAAGAGCCGCCCGGAGCATTTCTGTATTCCTCAATGATCTGATTGATCTTTTCATAGACTTCTTCCGCTGTTGCATCCGGCTCAAACTCTGCCTTGATAACCGTATCGGGGGAGGTCAGCTCCATTTCCTTTTTGATTGTCAGACAGATTTCAATGTTATGACGCGCATAAATTTCCTGACCTGCGATAAATCGGTTCAGTCCGGGATACTGGGACAGCGTTCTGACATACGTTGCAATCAGAATATACATGAGGTTGAAGCCCATCATGCCTTTTGCTTTTTTCTCTTTGATGTACTGATCGATCTTCGTTGTATCGATCTCATCACGGATGTAATTCTGCGAGGTATTGCGGGTTTTCATGATATACGGCGATACACGTGCCATCGGAGAAATGGTACGTACGCGTCTGCCTTCCGCACGGTCGCCGAAGCGCCGCTTGATCTTTTTTGTGCTTTTTTCGATTGCCAAGGGGTCCGCCTTTCCGCAGGCCATACAATCACGTAACGGTTCAGCCTGCATCGGTAGTATTATAGGAATGACTGTATGGTTATTATACCATAAAATTCATCATGATAAAAGAGGTTTGTTCAAAAAAGTATTGAAATTTTCAAAATATCACATTATATTGTTCTTTTCTGTATCTCCGTCACGACAAGCGTACCGCGGGCATCGTTCACAATGAAGCGAATTTCCCACTTACCGTATTCCATACCGTATTCGCGGTCGGGATCGGACTGGTAGGACGGGCGCGGGTCCTCGGACAGCACTTCTGTCACAGCCGCACGGTCCTCCTCCGAAAGTACCGTCAGGAGATTGTCAGGATCGGAAACCGTCAGCGCGTAATCCTTTTTCTCATCGGCAAAACCGCCGCGGGCATCGGGATGGCTGTCGGTAAACGGCAGGTACGGCTTGATGTCAAAGATCGGTGTTCCATCCAGCAAATCGGCACCGAGGACATGAATCAGGGGACCTCTGTCAGCGGAATATTCAATTGATTCGATCTCGACCGATGACAGCCCGATGGCATTGGGTCGGTTGGGAGAACGTGTGGCGAAAACGCCGATACGCTTATTGCCGCCGAGTCTCGGAGGACGCACCGTCGGCGACCATCCGCCCTCGGAACCGCCGTTTTTGAAGGACTTGGAAAACTGCCAGATCAGCCAGAGATGCGAGTAGCTCTCCAGTCCGCGCACGGCATCGGGATTGCGGTATTCCGGTACAAACACAATGGTACCGCGCAGTGACGGAACAAGACCGCTCTGTCTCGGGATCCCGAATTTGCTCGGAAACGCCGTTTCAATATATGCGATAATATGCATGGGTATATCCATCTGTCATCTCCATCGATATGATTTATACTTCATGAATGTTCCGCTCCAGCACTGCCGCCTTGAGCGCGGGGGAGAGGCGGTTGAAATATTCGGAATACCCGCCGACACGGACGATGAGATCGTCGTGTGCCTCTGGATGTTCCATTGCATCCTGTAATTCCTCAGCGGAGGTTGCTGTGACCTGAATCTGAAGACCGCCCTGTTCAAAATAGCCTTCCACCAGCGCACGGAGCAGGACAGGATTTTCGACGACACGTTTTGCAACCGTCAGATTCAGGACCGTCATACCCATGGCAAGCTTCTGCGGCAGACGTGCGGCGGAAGTCAGCATCGCGGTCGGACCCTTCTTTGCATTTCCGCGCAGAGCGGCAACCGAGTCGCAGGTGGGATCGCCTCTGTGACGACCGTCGGGGGTCGGTCCGACCACACGACCAGCCCACTCATAACGGGAGAACTGGTGCTCCGTCAGCGTGAAGGCATCGATAAATCCTTCACTGCCGCGATCCTTGTAGACGGAATAGACATGCGTCGCAAAATCTGCCGCCAGCGCATCGGTTCCGGCATCGTCAACACCGAAGCACGGACAAGCGGCGAGCTGTGTATAAAGTGCGGGATCTTCCGCCGACAGCAGTGACAGAAATTCTTCAGCCGTATAGCGGTGTTCCTCATAGATCAGCTTTCTGACCGCCGCCAGCGAGTCGATGACATTGATCAGACCGGAGTTGGAATTCATCGTCCAGGTATAGCGCGGACCGCCCGCATGGTAGTCAAGCCCCCGGTCGATACAGTCATCAATGAAGATCGTTCGGACGGGTGCCGGCAAATGTTCCGCACAGTAGAAATACGCATCACGCAAACGGTCCAGCATCGCATTGGTGCGGATACGGACGGTTTCGCACAGCCCTGTGTAAAACGAATCAAATGTTTCGCACGATGCAAGGCGTTCATGCAGATACTCTTCAAACAGCTTCGCAAGATTGAGATCATCATCCGTACCGCCGGCACGCGTCAGACCTTCCAGATTCGTCTCGGTACAGCCGCATCCGCAGAACAGCGGTAAATCCTCTTCGGCGATCTTCGGCAGATATTCCGCCATCATATCGTGAATCCCGCGGTCATTATAAAAGGAAGGATTGGTAGCACCCGAGGTCAGCATTTCTCCGGCGATCTTCCAAAGATCCTCCGGCATTTCGGGCGTCGTGCGCAATTCAAGCAGGGGTCTGCGGCGGCCGCGAATGGCATACAGTGCCTGTTTTGTAATCTCATTGTAATCGGGACCGAGCGTGCAGGACCACATACCGACGGCATCGATGTTGGCAAACAGCTGACCGATCACATCCGTCAGATCCTCTCCGCGGTACAGATGTGCAAGTCCGCGGTCAAGACAGCCAAGATTGTCACAGCCATCGAGATAAAAGATCAGATTCCATGCGACGAGACCCTCGTAATACGTCTCGGCAGGCAAAAACGGCACACGCTCCATCGCACGGCAAAGATCTTCAGATGCTTCCACGGAACGCAGATATGCGGCAGATCGGCTGACATAACGCTCCATGGCGTCGAGCACCAAAATCACGCCGTCGCGGAAATCATCATCCCCGGCGGTTTGATATGCCCGCGTTCGGTAGGAGGAAAGTCCTTCCTTGATGATACAGTGATAGTTCGGCGCCCCGTGCAGCCAGCCGACAGGGAAATGATGTTTGTCCCAATAGCTGCGGATGGCATCCAGCGCCCGGGCACAGTCTTCATCGGGAAGACCGGAGGCAGACAGTTTTTCTGTCATACGGGCATCGTTATATTCGTAGGTTTTGGCATAATGGGAGACAACCGCGCAATCGCTGTGCAGATACGCACTTCCGCAGGGATACAGCGATTCGCCGTTATACGCAACGGGCTGCATTGCATCAAACCAAGCCGCCTGCGCCGCGCAGTGACGGTAAAACAAAGAACGGTCTTCATGCAAAAACAGTTCTGCGGCATACACTTCACCAATCTTTTGAAAAACTTCATAACAAGTCATAGAAATAACCATAGCTTTCGCTTGTCGAAAGCCTTCCTTTCTTGGGGAATTGGGGCTGGGTTTTGAACGCGATCCAATCGCGGGCAAAATCGCCGCCGCTTCGGTGACGAAAGCCCCAAAACCCGCGTGAAAAAAGTATTTTTCACGCTATCTCCTCTCACGGATTTTTTGATACTTGGATTATATCATAATCGCGGGTATGTGTCAAGAAATTACCGCCGATTTTCAACAGAACTTTCCCGGAACTTTTCCGCTGCGGTGCTTTCGCAGTTGACAATGGAAAAAAATTGTGCTATAATGAAGCAGAAAAGATGTTCCCAAAAAACATTGAATTGAACGATCATCGGAGGTACCTGCCATGCATAACTATCCCTGGAAATCCGCGGGCATTTGCATTTTTGCGCCGCACCATGATGAGGTCGACCGCTTCTGCGCCTTTGTCAAAGACGTTTTCGCCGCAGACGGCATCGACACCATTGTCATGATCATCCGTTACAATTACCTGTTTGAATCTCACCCCGAGTGCCGCGGTGATTATCCGCTTTCCAAAGAGGATATCCGCAAAATGGTCGCGGTCTGCCGTGACTGCGGCATCAATCTGATCCCCGACATGAACCTGCTCGGTCATCAGACAGTGCAGGATTACGTTGATCCCGACGGACTTCTGCGCTCGCATCCGGAGTTTTCCGAAACATCGATCTCCGAAGCGCCGGAATACAGCTATTCGCTCTGCCCCAATGCTCCCGGTCTGTTTGAGCTTCTGTGCGACCTGATGGACGAAATCGCCGATGCATTTGAAGCAACAGATTTCCATGTCGGTATTGATGAAGTCTTCTATATCGGTATGTGCGACCGCTGCAAGGGACAGGATCCCGGCGACCTGCTGGCAGGCTGGCTGAACCGTCTTCATAAGCATCTTGCTGACAAAGGTATTACAATGTGGATGTGGGGCGACCGCCTGCTCAATTCCTATGAATGTGGTCACGGTCCGTGGGATGCCAGCATGAACGGCACGCACAAAGCCCTTGGAAAAGTACCGAATGACATCGTCATCACCGACTGGCACTATCACAACTGGCCGAAGTTCCCCTCCGTTGAGGTCTTTGCACGCGCAGGACATCCGATCTGGCTCGCGCCCTTCAACATTGCGGAAAATGCAAAGCTGTTCCTCGATTACGCAAAGGAACACGACGGCGGCAACATCGTCGGCATTATGGAAACAACATGGGTCCCGATCTCCTATCTGATGGACGGTCTGGAAGGCAAACCCGCACAGCCGTCGGAGAAGTGGTATCCCGACTCAATCCCGCATATTGTCCGCTGCTACAAGTCCATTTTCCGCCCGGATGAGCCGTGGGATGTACTTCCGCCCGAAGAAGAATAATCTCCTTACATGGCAATTCTGACTTATGTAATGGCGGCATTCATGCTGCTTGCGGCTGCTGACCGCATCTTCGGCAATCGACTCGGGCTCGGTCGGGAATTTGAGCGTGGTATTGAACTGCTCGGTACAATGTCGCTGTCCATGGTCGGTATGATCATTGCCGCACCGCTGATCGCACACCTGATGCAGCCACTCTTTGCCCTGCTCCCGTCATGGATCGATCCGTCGATTCTGCCGTCTATCCTGTTCGCAAACGATATGGGCGGTGCGCCGCTTGCCGTTGGAGCAGCACGGAATGAAGCAATCGGTGCATTCAACGCCATGGTCGTCTCTTCGATGATGGGCTGTACCGTATCGTTCACAATCCCGTTCTGTCTCGGCTGTGTTCCCAAAACGCTGCACCGCGATATGCTGCTCGGACTGCTCTGCGGTATCGTCACCATTCCGCTCGGCTGCTTTGCGGGCGGTCTGGTATCCGGACTTTCACCGCTTGCTCTGCTCATCAATCTCTTGCCGCTTCTGGTCTTTTCCGGTATCATTGCCATCGGGATTCTTCGTGCCCCCGATCTCTGTGTGAAAATTTTCAACATCCTCGGGGTGATCATCAAGGCTGTCATCACCGTCGGTCTTGCTGTCGGCATCTTTACTTTTCTGACAGGAATCCCGCTTCTGCCGCATGTAGATACGCTGGAAGCCGGCATCGCCATCGTCGTCAATGCCAGTGCTGTCATGACGGGAACCTTCCCGATGATCTATCTGCTGTCGAAACTGCTTGCAAAACCGCTGGGTGCCGTCGGCAAAAAAATCGGCATCAACGAATCCGCCGCACTCGGATTTGTATCATCGCTTGCAACGAGCGTCACGACGTTCTCCATGATGGAAAAAATGGACCGGAAAGGCATTGTACTGAATGCGGCATTCCTTGTCTCCGCCGGATTTGTCTTCACCGATCATATGGCATTTACCATGGCATATCTGCCCGATTATTTACCGGCAATGATCGTGGGCAAGCTCACAGCGGCAGTGCTGTCACTTGTCATTGCCGTGCCGGTCTGTAAAAAGATTCAAGGAAAAGGAGAAACATCATGACCAATCCAACGCTTGAAACCTTAAAATCCCGCCGCAGCGTCCGTTCCTATCTTCCGAAGCAGGTAGAAGAAGACGCACTGCAGGCGATTCTGGAGGCAGGCACTTATGCCGCTACCGGCATGAACCGCCAATCTCCGATCATCCTCTGTGTACAGGACCCCGAGGTCCGCGAAATGCTCCGCCGTCTGAATGCCGCCGTGATGGGTTCTGACGGTGACCCGTTCTATGGCGCACCGACCGTGCTCGTTGTCCTTGCCGACCGCGCCGTCCGTACCTGTGTCGAGGATGCTTCCCTTGTCATCGGCAACATGATGAATGCCGCATTTTCCGTCGGTGTCGATTCCTGCTGGATCCACCGCGCAAAGGAAGAATTTGATTCCGAGGAAGGAAAAGCACTGCTGAAAAAACTCGGCATTGAGGGCGACTATGTCGGTGTCGGCAATCTGATCCTCGGATACCGCACAGGCGATTTGCCCGCGGTACGCCCCAGAAAAGAAAACTATATTTACCGCGTATAATAAATAAAATAATATGAAGGAGACAAGACTATGACAGAACCTGTAACCATTACCGAACGTGTATCCGTTGTTATCCCGGGACTGGAACGTCCTTATACCTTTTTGCATATTTCCGACACGCACATCACGCATGCCTATGAAAACGACAGCGATGCAGGAAAGGCACTTGCAGAAAAACAGGCACATGCATGGAACCAGGCAGGTATTTTTCCCGTCGATGCATTTGCCAATGTACTGGAATACGCCGATGAAACGAAACCCGATGCCATTCTGATGGCAGGCGACGTTGTGGACTACTATACCGAGTCCAACGTCAGATATCTCGGAGAAATGCTGTCCGCATGCAAGACCGAGTGCCTGTATGTCCCCGGAAACCATGAATACGCAGGAAATGCGACCTTTGACGATATGCGCGCAACCCTGTCTCCGCTGATGAAAGGAACGCCTGACTTCTGGGTACGTGACTTCGGTGCGTTTGTCATCGTCGGTGTCTGTGACGGAACCTACCGCTTCACAGCGGAACAGGTGGAAAAGCTGAAGGCGGTCATCGCGCAGGGCAAACCGATTCTGATGATGCTGCACCTGCCGATCCGCTCCGACGTTCTATCTCCTTACGTTGCAAAATCCTGGTGGGGCAGTGATGTCACCATCGGCGGAACCTTCCACGGAACGGACGAGCCGACCGAGGAATTCCTCGCGCTCGTCAAGTCGGAGGAAAGCCGTGTCGCGGCGATCTTTGCAGGTCATCTGCACTATGATCATGCAGGCGAATTTGCACCCGGACGCATGCAGTATGTTTCCGCTCCCGCATTCACCCGCTTTGTCAGAGAAGTCAGCGTCATTCCCGGATAAAACATTCGCAGATACCATAAAAAACAACAAAATTTTTTTCTGAAATCCGCAAAATTTTTCCGAAAAAAGTATGTACAAAACGTCGATTTCATGGTACAATATTATATGTATTCCAAGAAATTGATAGTTATCCCAAGCTCAATTAGGAAAGGAATGGTATCAACCATGAAGAAGATTTACGAAGGCAAAACAAAAGACGTATACGCACTGGACAACGGCAATGTCATGCTGAAGTTCAAGGACGACTGCACCGGCAAGGACGGCGTGTTCGATCCCGGTGAAAACTCTGTCGGTCTGACCATCGAAGGTATCGGCCGTGCAAACCTCCAGTCCTCCATCCACTATTTTGAGCTTCTGAAGCAGGCCGGCATCAAGACCCACTATGTCAGCGCAAACCTCGATGACGCTACGATGGAAGTTCTCCCCGGTAAGGTATTCGGTCACGGTCTGGAAGTCATCTGCCGTCTCGTTGCAACCGGCAGCTTCATCCGCCGCTACGGCGAATATATCGCAGACGGTACGCCCCTCGAAGGCGGTTATGTCGAATGCACCTTCAAGAATGACGAAAAGGGCGATCCGCTGGTTACCGGCGAAGGTCTGGCAGCACTCGGTGTCATGACCCCCGCAATGTTCGAATCCATGAAGGAACAGACCCTCAAGATCACCAAGATCGTTGCAGACGACCTCAAGTCCATCGGTCTTGATCTCTGGGACATCAAGTCTGAATTCGGCTACAACAACGACGAAGTCATCCTGATCGATGAAATCGCTTCCGGCAACATGCGCGTCTACAAGGACGGCGTGATTGTTGATCCCGTTGAGCTGACCAAGTATATCAACAACAGATAATAATCACTGCGAAATGTCGCTGAATCACATGGTTCGGCGGCATTTTTTTGCTCAACTGTGATTAGAATTTCTGATGTTTATACAACAGAACCGTTATTGAAAATCCTGTGCCGCAGTGTTATAATGATTTCAAGGAAAAACAAAGGAGTTATGTATGACCATTGAAAAAATCATTTCTGAGAAGCGGAAAGCAATGGGACTGACACAACAGCAGTTGGCTGAAAAACTGCATGTTTCCTATCAAGCTGTATCAAAGTGGGAAAATGGCACCTCGTGTCCGGACATTGATCTTCTCCCGCGTCTTGCTGCGGTATTTCATATTTCCATCGATGCCCTGCTTGGATATCCGTCCTATTCCATGACGGACTACGACAAACGATACGATAAGGAGAGCTATTATTGGGGATTGGTTCCCAATACGCTCTGTTATGAAATTATGCGTCTTAAACCGCCGATCAAATCTTACAAAGTTCTGGACATCGGATGCGGCGAGGGAAAAGATGCGGTTTTTCTTGCAAGGAACGGTTATTCTGTGACTGCCTTTGATATTTCCGATCAAGGACTTTCCAAAGCGGAAATGCTTGCCAATCACTGCGGGGTCAAAGTCGATTTATTTCGTGCGGATATCCGCGATTTTCGATTGCAGACAGATTACGATATTATTTTTTCAAGCGGTGTTTTTCATTATCTTCCATATGAACAGCGGATGTCCGTTATTGATAATTTGAAAGCACATACCATCCACGGCGGGATTCATGCGATCAATGTATTTGTCCAAAAACCGTTTATCCCAATTCCTCCGGATGCAGAAGACGGAGAATTTGAAGCAGAAGGCTGGAAATCAGGGGAATTGTTTCTGTATTATCATGACTGGCGTTTTCACAAAAATGAGGAACGGATTTTTGATTGCTCCAGTGGCGGAATCCCGCATAAGCATTGTATGGATGTGCTGATTGCCGAAAAATTCGGCAATTGACATAACGCTGAAAATAAATTCCTCTTATCCTTCACAAAATCCCCTGTCTGCTCCGTTTATAGTATGAAAACGTTTTCAAGATTCCGGAAAAGGAGGATTCAGCCATGCACAGTGACTTTGACTTCGATGCGTATCTGCGTATGAGCGTCGGACGGCTGACTGCCTACTGCGCGGCAATTGTCGGCTCGGCAGATGCGGAAGACGCGGCACAGGAGGCATATCTCAGACTGTATGCCAACCTGTATCGGATCACCGATGAGCGTGCTGCAACGGCATTTCTGTACCGTACGGCGTATCGGTTATCCATCGACATTCTGCGCGCCCGCAGACGCTTCCGCGAAATCAAAACGCCTGCACCGCAGAATGACTGTCTGTCCGATCGGATGCAGAATGCGCTGATGAAGCTAAAGCCGCTTGATCGCTCGGTGATCTATCTGCGTGTGGTCGAGGAATCCGGCTACGACGAGATCGCCGCACGGTTCGGCAAAAACGAAGCATGGGCGCGGAAACGGTATTCGCTCGCACGCAAGCGGCTGGAAACAGCATATGCCGAGCAGCGCTGAACCTCAGGGAAAGGAGACTCTCTATATCATGAACGATCAGAACATCACACAGGCATTTGAGAAGATCACGGCACAGGCAGACGCCTGTCGTGTCGAAAGAAATGTGAGGGAACATCAAATGAAAAAGAATCAGGATTTTGTAAAACGACCGATCAGAGGTATCGCTGTTCTTGCGGCCGTTTTGATATTGATTATGGTACCCATTTCGGCATTCGGTATTGTGTATGGGTATCGGGCATGGATGACCGACAACGGTTATGCGATTACCATCGAAGGCAGCACCGCACCGATCAAGCTTGAGGAGCAAAAACTTTCTGAACTCGGACAGTATGCGATGCGGTTTGATAACGGTGCAGACGCCAACATCCACGATTTCGGCAAATCCTTTGATAGCTATGATGCGCTGGATGCATGGCTGGACGGCATCATGCTGACAAGTCCGATGCTGGACGGCGAATGTGTGTTGTACTGCACCGATGACAATGCCGGAACACCGATTGCGGCTCATATAACAGGCGCAAATAGTATCATCGATCGTGATTTGACATGTGCGGTCAGCATCACAGTGCCGCTTTTCGATATCGGTGAGGCAATCGGATGGGAAACAAGATATGCCGATATGATTTCCACAGAAACGATCCGTGCAGAAAACGGCATTGAAGCCGAATTTGTCACCACAGAAACTTCGGTTACGGCATATTTTGCACACAGCGGTATTCTGTACCGTCTGAATATTGCCGGCAATCACGAAGAAGCGGCAGCTATCCTTACCGAAATGATCAGCACCATGAAATAACCTTCAAAATCCTCTGCCAATCAAACGGCGGGGGATTTTTTCTGATGCAGAAAATTCTTGACAGATACCCAATCTCATGGTACAATAAAGCCAACAAAGCTTCATGGAGGGATGCAAGTGAAACAAACCGATTGGAAAATCATTTACACAAAATATGAAGGCATTACCAAAACCACCGTAAACTTTCTGTCAAAGGAGCTGAGCAGCCGTCTGATACGGGAACCTGAAGTGTACCGTATCTATGTGCTTCCCTGCGAGAAAGAGGGCTGTGACATAACGGTAAATGCTTTTGTGGTCGGCTGTTATGAGGAAAGCACGCTGATACAGCAGCTGGTTTCTCCGGACGAGGTTCCAGGAGACGGTTTTCTTGTCAAGGTCATTGCCAATCCCGAGAATAACGACGGCAGACTGGTGATTCTGACATCCCATACGGAACAGGAGTTGTTCTATGCCGCGGTCAGCTTCATCGATGATTATATTCCGCGATACGCAAAGCAGCACGGCTCCAACCGTATGCCCGATCTGATCTTCGACGCGCCGCTGACGGTCTGCAGTTATACCGAGATCCCCGATCATAAGACGCGCAGTGTTTTTACATGGGGACATTCGATCAATGACTATCGCGCTTACCTTGACAATATGGCACGGCTGAAGCTCAACGAGCTGGTATTGTGGAATGACTATATTCCGCTGAATATCCGTGATATCATCGATTATGCCCATGCCTACGGAATCCGTGTCATTCTCGGCTACAGCTGGGGGTGGAAGGAGATTGGCAATAAAACAGCGGAAATTACCGATGAGAGTATTGCAAAAGTCAAAGAGCTTGCCGTCCGCGAATACCGCGACAACTATGCGTCTGTCGGCTGTGACGGCATCTATTTCCAGTCCTTTACGGAACGGAAGGAAGAGTCGGTCGGTGGAAAACTGATTTCGCGTATGGTTGTAGACATGGTCAATGAAGTAGCCGAACAGATTTGGGAGATCACGCCCAATCTTCGTATCATCTTCGGTCTGCATGCGACCTCGGTACGTAACCGCCTTGATGAAATCGCACGGGTTGATGAGCGAATGGAAATCCTCTGGGAAGACTGCGGAGAATTTCCTTACAGCTATACCTCTTATGTCAAAAACGAGGAAGCATACAAAGAAACGCTGGAATTTACGAAAAAGATTCTCGCACTGCGCGGCGGTGTCGGTGTGGGACTGGTCTTCAAGGGTGTCATGATGCTGGACTGGAGCAAATTCATCAATCAGCGCGGACCGTACATCATGGGAGAAAATGCACCCTCCGTTGCGGCACATGATAAGCGCATCCGTGCCAATGCATGGCGGGAATATGCCGCGGACTGGATGCAGAGCGGAGAACGTGCGCTGGAGATGCTTCGGTATATCGGAGAACACAAGACAGGGGAAGTCAATATGTGTATTGCCGGAACCTTTGACGGCGGCATCTATCTGCCCGAGGCACTGTGTGCGCAGATGTACAGAAACTGCGGTGAGAACTATACGGAACTATTAAAGAAGGTGGCACGGAGAGCGTGTATCACCGTTGACTGATCGGAGGATTCTGCAAATGAAACAGGCAACATTGATTCTTGACCGTGATTACCGCATCGGCGACATCGACCCGCGTATCTACGGCTCCTTCATTGAGCACTTGGGACGCGCGGTCTACACAGGCATTTATGAACCCGATCATCCGACTGCTGACGGTGACGGATTCCGCAGTGACGTTATTGATCTGGTAAAGCGCCTGAATGTCCCCGTTGTCCGCTATCCCGGAGGCAACTTTGTATCGGGCTTTGACTGGCGCGATTCGATCGGACCGAGGGAAGCCCGTCCGCGCCGCATGGATCTGGCATGGAAGACAACAGAGCCAAACACCGTCGGCCTTCATGAGTTCTGCGCATGGGCAAAGAAAGCCGATTCCTCTGTCATGTACGCAGTCAATCTCGGCACGGGTACACCGGCATCGGCACGTGAGGTTGTCGAATATGCCAACCATCCCGGCGGAACAGCCTTATCCGATCAGCGACGCAAAAACGGAGCGGAAGACCCGCTCGGCATCAAGCTGTTCTGTCTTGGAAACGAAATGGACGGTCCGTGGCAGATGGGTGCCAAAACAGCAAATGAATATGCCCGCTGTGCCAATGAAGCGGCAAAGCTGATGAAGTGGACGGATCCGACCATTGAGCTTGTCGCGTGCGGCTCGTCCGGCTCCGGCATGCCGACCTTCGGTGATTGGGAGCATACCGTTCTTAACGAGTGCCATGACAACGTCGATTACCTGTCGCTGCACCGCTATTACGGCAATCCGCACAACGATACGCCCGATTTCCTTGCAAGTACGATGGATCTCGATGACTTCATCAAGACCGTTGCGGGAATCGCGCGCGGCATCAAGGGCAAAAAGCACTCCCGTCATACCGTCAGTCTGTCGCTGGACGAATGGAACGTCTGGTATCATTCGCACGGACAGGATCAGACGATCTACAAAAACAAGCCTTGGGGAACCGCACTTCATCTGCTTGAGGATATCTACAACTTTGAAGATGCGCTGCTGGTCGGTCTGATGCTGATCACGATTCTCAAGAATGCCGACACGGTCAAGATCGCCTGCATGGCACAGCTTGTCAATGTCATCGCACCGATCATGACACGCGAGGGCGGCGGCGCATGGGCGCAGACAATCTATTATCCGCTGATGCAGGCAAGTACACTCGGCCGCGGCGTATCGCTTGCACCGATCATTTCCTGCGAGAAGGCGGATACCGCGCATTATACCGATGTCCCGATGGTCGACGCAGCGGCGGTACAAAAAGAGAACGGTGATGTCGTAATTTTCGCTGTCAACCGTAATCTCACAGATGATGTTGTTCTCAAATGTGATCTCCGTGCGTTTGGCTCCGCCTCCGGCGGAATGATGCTTGCCCATCACAGTGTGATGCATCATGATGACATGAAGGCCGTCAACACAGAGGACAACCCGATGAATGTTGTTCCTGCAGATATTGCACCCGTGATGGAAGACGGATGTGTCAAGCTTCCTCGGGCATCGTGGAACGTACTTTGTCTGACACCAACGGTGAAAAAATAATAATTTCGGCGATCCTATTGCAAGAGCAGATAGGATCGCCGTTGTTGTTTGGAAGGTTTATTTGCTGTTGGAAACCAGCCACTCGATCAGATCGGTCTGTTCATACGCATGATCCCAGCAGTTATGACCGTAGCGGTCGGTCGGGAAGAACATGACATCGGCACCGCACGCCTTTGCAGCGGAAACCATCTGCTCGGAATAGGAGAACGGAACGACGGTATCGTCTACCGAGTGGAAGACACGGATTTTCTGACCGCGGAGTGCACCCGCACGCCAGGAAAGACCGCCGCCGCAGACAGGAGCACCGCAGGAGAAGAAATCCGGGAACGTACAGAGCAGCTCCCATGTACCGAAACCGCCCATCGAAAGACCCGTGACAGAGATACGGTTTTCGTCGGCATTCAGTTCTTTTGCAACGGATTTGATCCATTCCATGACGGGGAATGTGAGATGATTCCATGTCATGTCGGCAGGACACTGCGGAGAAACGGTAATGACGCGCAGTCCCTTATAGTCGGGATCACGCTTGAAAAGCTTGGGAATTGCATGAACCGCGACATTTTCAATGTTCGGACCGCGCTCGCCCGCACCGTTCAAAAATACGATCATCGGCAGGGATTCCTTTGCAGGGTCGAAACCCGTGGGTGTGGTGACATAGCCGGACAGAGATCCGCAGACCTCAACTTCCTTGGTATAAACAAATACATTTTCCATATCGGTGTTTCCTCTCAAAAAATATTGTTGCTGTTATTGTATCAGAAGGATGGGAAATTGTCAAGAGTGTATCTCATTTATTCATCCTGTATCGGAAACCAGGACTCTAAAAACGTCTTCATGCCGCCTTCATAGGACGCTTCTGCCAGAAATTCCATACCGCGCTGATTGCCCCAGCTGTAATAAATGATCGTTCTGCCGTTGAATTCACACAGCTCCATATCGCTGTTGTTGATGTCAAGCGCATCGGCAATCTGACGCTGTTCTTCCACCGTCAGAAACGGATTGGCAATCTGCTTGTCCTCTGCTTCATTGTACATCATCACAGGATTGATCGGACTGTATTCCCAATGGATAAGGTCGGTGGAACGTGCAATACAGTTGGAATAACTCGGTCCGGGATACGCCTCCAGATACAGCACATAATAATAGATATCATCCACAGTATAAATGGCAGGTCCGCCTGCATAGCGATCCTTCTGAAAAACACATTCCTGCGGTGTCAGCGTCCAGTGAAGCATATCTCGGGATGTCGCAAAACGGAAGGTAAACGGTTTCGGTCCCGCTTCCTCGGCAGGTGCGTTGATCTCCATGAGCAGCGTATAAACGCCGTCCTTTTTGCACACACCGGTGTTGAAAATTTTCCAGCCGGGCAGGTGAAGCGCTCCCGCACATTCCCAGTCGCAAAGATTCTCCGAACGGAAGATATGCAGCGTGTCGCCGCCCCATTCGCCTTCCACACCGATGGCATACATAACACCGCCATCGGTGTATGCACAGCCGAGGTGATGGTCTTTTGCAAAAGACGGCAGCTGTCTGCCTGTTTTCATATCAATAAAATGAAAGCTCGACCAGGGGTTGGGGTTATACGGATTGACGCCGTTCAGATGATCGGACTCTGCGGGACGGCAGTATTCAAATCGGTACAGATTGCCCGCAAAAACGATCGGTGTCGATTCCACCGTACCGAACTTGATCGTTCCGTGGCGGCGGATCATTGGTGTTTTCGGATTTTTCACGGTTACAACTCCTCATCAAAGTATTTTTTCAAAAATCGGCAGGACATGTAAGGGGGCAGATACTGTCTTTGTACAGCCGCCTTCATATACCGTACCGTCACAGTACCGCCATGTTCCGCGCGGCAGGATCACCGTGCGCGTCACGGCATCCTTTTCCGTTACGGGTGCACAAAGGACGGTATCGCCAACCATAAACTGATCGGTCACATCGGCAAATCCTTCATGCGGGAAGACATATTCCATATACCGCATGATCGGTTCCCCTGTCACAGCGGCATCTTTGGCAAGCGCGATGATGGTATCTGCATACTTTAAGTGGACATCACCTGCCGCACGGCACAGATCGGCATGTTCCGCATCCAATACCCGCCAGGGAGCCGCGGAATACTGCATCATCGGCATGAGTGCTGCCGTCTGCGCATACCGAACAAACAGATTCTGATCCAGAGACGGTGCACCGGGCAAAAAGTCGACAAACGAACCGCCGCCGATCATATCGGGACAGCCGTATGCAAATCCGAGAATTCCCTGTGCCAGCGCATCGGGAACCAGTCTGGAAACCTCATCCCAGCGGTGGGATTTGTCGCACAGACGCTGTACCAGCGGCAGACCTGCGGATTTGTAGCAGGCGCGGTATTCATTATAACGGTATTTTTCACCGAGCTTTGCCCACAGCATACATTGATCGTGCGCTGTGACATTGCCCCATGTCAGGTCATCATCGCGGTAATAGTTGGCATCTCCCGCATCGAACTTGAAGCCATCTGCGCCAAGTTCCATCAGATAAGCGAGCAATTCGTCAAACCATGCGGCTGTTTCGGGATTGGATAGATCGAGGATGGCAGAGTATCCGTTCCACCAGCGACGGATTGCAGTAGAGCCGTCGGCATTACGCACCAGCATCTTCTTTGATTCCAGTTCGCGGAATTCCGCGGAATCAGGCGAAATGAACGGACAAATCCACAGCATGACCTCAAAATTCAGCGCATGCAGCTCTTCCATCATCGCACGTGCATCAGGGAAACGTGCAAGATTGAATTCCCGGCTTCCGTAATAGCGCATCCAGCCGTCATCGATCATCAGAATACCGGCGGGATAGCCGTTGTCAATGATACCGTGTGCATAGGAGAGAATATTTTCCTGATTCTGATCGTAGATCAGCTCTGCCCATGTGTTGTACTGCGGCTTTACAAAGAAATTTTCAGGCGGCAGGATGCCATTTGGCGGGAAATGCGCCTGAACTGCGGCAAGAAACGCACCGCGCAGCGTTTCATATCCTTCATACAGCGCAAAATCATCCTTTGCGTTGGTAACCGCAATCACGCCACTGCGAACCTCCACGTCATACGGCTGGTCGCTCCACAGATAGCGTCCGTGCGAGGAGACCATCAAGGGAGACTCCTGATTGCCTGTGAACTGTGTTGTCGGATGATAGGTATATTCAGATTGTTCGGTCAGCGGAAAACGGGTTCCGTGGGCGACGGCAAGTCCCCACCAGCGTTCTCCGGGCAAAAAAGGGATGGTACGGTTCATAGTAATATACACAGCTTTGCAGAAAAAGCCGTCCTTTCATTGTTTTCTTTATTGTATCAAGAATTTGCCATTGTGTCAAGAAAATTACGGGAATCTCTTGCAGAAATTTGTCATATATGATATACTAAAATAAAAGAATAATTCATTCATACAGAAAGGATTCGGATATGAAGCACCTTGTAACGAAATTGTCAGCACTGATGTTATCGCTCCTGCTTGTGACATCGGCACTTCTGCCGTGCGTTTCCGCCGCGGTAGATCACAATCAGTACTGGCCTTTGCAGGCGGCATACACAGAAGCCGTCACATCCGGTGACAAAAACGCCATCACTGCCGCAACGGAGAACATTCTCCGACTGTACGGAAAATTTGAGGATGAAACCTCCTGTTACCGATCGATCTCACCGATTCTGAACGCGGCGAAGATTTATGAAGAGCAGGGACGCTTTGACGATGCTCTGCGTCTTTACAAGTATTATCAGCGCTGTTATCAGGCTCTGGACCGTCTGACCGATGATAATGTCGAAGAAGCGCTGAGATATGCGGATGCTATGCTGGATGCCTATTCGTATATGGATCCCGAAATCTATGTCCATACCAACCAGCCCGCCGATGTTCCGTATTACGGGTCCAAAAATGAGCCTATGACAGGTACATACGCCGGTATGTGCGGATACTATGACGAGGAAATCTGCAATGCCTATCTGCAGTATGTACGGTTTGAAACGGAAGACATTGCCGACTTTGACTACCGTATCCCGCATGAGGAGAGCTGTCGTCTGCTGGAACTGGCGTGGAACATCGATGACAAATATACCGAAAACGGTGCCATTGAATATCTCGGTGCCATCGCTGACGGCAAACACGATGCTTACATCACAGAAAATCTGCGTTACCTTGGATCGCTTGAAACCTGCGGTGTATTACTCCGTTTCGGCGCAGAAGTCAATGTCTGGGGTGTCAATACCGTTTATCATAATAACGGAAGACTGAACGAGTTTAAGCAGACGTATATCCGTGCGTTCCGCCATATTCACGATCTGGCAGAACAGTATGCACCGAATGTCGCCATGGTATATTCTCCGCTCGACATTTCTAACATGTATGTCTCCCACGAAGACTTTTATCCGGGCGACAAATATGTCGACTGGGTCGGATTTTCTGCCTATGAAAATCAGTCCAAGGATACACTGGGACAGTTCGGAAGTCTCAATGATGCCTACTATAAGCGCGGCAAATATACCAACCAAATGGTTAAAATCAAGGATATTGTCGATACCTACGGCGATCGCAAGCCGATCATGATTTCCGAGTGCGGCTTTATGTATCGTTCTTCCTCGTCCAAACAGGATGAAGCCTATGCCATTGCGCGCATGCAGTATTTCTACGCCTATGTCAATATGCTGTATCCGCAGATCAAAGCAATCTTCTATTTCAACAACAATTTCGAAGGGAACGAATACTGTCTGTTCGGCGATGAAGGCAATACCAAACTTGCCAATGCTTATACACCGGCAATCAAAGAAAACCTTGTCATATCTGAATTACTCGAAGGACACCAGACCGGTTACACCCGAATCTCGACGCTGCATGAAAAACGGGACGATCTGACGCTGTCACTGTACGCCGCATATCCCGGCAATCCGAGCACCACCGTCACCTACAAGCTGGATGGCAAAAACGTGCAGACAACATCCACAGTTCCATATACTGCGCATTTCGGAAAGGAACTGCTGCCCGAAGGTCGTCACACCCTGTCGGTTCACATGACCGCAGGAAAAACTGATATAACCGAGGACTATATTCTGTATGTCTCCTCCGACGGTATCATCCGCTGTGAATCCCCGGACCTCACCGACATTCCGCAGAACCATTGGGCATATCCGTATATCTCCTACTGCATGCAGGAAAACTTCTTTGACGGCATGCTGACCTCCAAATTTGTTCCCGAACGCAAGGTGACCCGTGCCGCATTTGTTACGCTGCTCGGACGTGCTGCCGGCATCAACCCCGACAATTACGGTCCCTCCGGCTTTACCGATGTCAGCGAATCGCAATATTACGCGCCGTATGTCACATGGGCAAAGGAAGCGGGCGTTACCTCCGGTACGGGCGACGGCACAACCTTCTCGCCGAATACGGTCATCACACGTGAGCAGATCTGTACCATGCTTGTGCGCTTCTGCGACAACACCGGTATCGCACTGCCCGACCCGGACGGCTCGAAATTCAATGATGATAAGGAAATCGACTCCTGGTATCAGGACGGTGTCTATACGGCAAAAACCGCAGGCATCGTATCCGGCAAGGGAGACAATCTGTTTGATCCGAACGCCGAGCTGACCAGACAGGAAATCGCGGTCATTCTGCAGAAGTTCCATATCAATTTCATCCGAACGAAATAACCGATTCTACCGACCTGTGTCTGTGCATTGCGCATCGATACAGGTCGGTTATATAACAATATCCACGCATGATTTTCCAAAACCGCTTGCAATTTTGCACACTTTGTGATATACTGAACGCAACCAATATTACAAACAAAGGAGAATCTCTTATGTTAGCAATGACACCCCCTATGGGTTACAACACATGGAACACCTTCGGTACCAACATCAATGCACAGCTGATTAAAGAAACGGCTGACGCGATGGTCGATGAAGGTCTGCTTGATGCGGGATATCAGTACCTCGTCATTGACGACTGCTGGTCCGAACGTCAGCGCGATCCCGTCACCGACAAGATCGTTCCCGATAAGAATAAGTTCCCGCTCGGCATGAACGACGTTTCCGATTATGTTCATTCCAAGGGTCTGAAGTTCGGTATGTACTCCTGCGCCGGTGTCCGCACCTGTGCCGACTACCCGGGTTCCTTCGACCATGAATTTCTGGATGCGGAAACCTTCGCGGAATACGGCTGTGACTTTTTGAAGTACGACTTCTGCTTCAAGCCGGAAACCGTCAACGGTCCTCTGCTGTACAAGCGTATGGGTATGGCACTCAAGTCCTGCGGCCGTGAAATCCTGTTCTCCGCCTGCAACTGGGGTTCTGACGAAGTCGGTACCTGGATCCGTTCCGCTGGTGCACACATGTATCGCTCCACCGGCGATATCTTCGACAACTTCAACTCCGCAAAAGACATCGCAATGTCCCAGGTACAGAACTACTGCTACTCTGCACCCGGATGCTTCAACGACATGGATATGCTGACCGTCGGTATGTACGGTAAGGGCAACGTCGGCAACGAAAATGCACAGTCTGATGTCGAATATCAGACGCAGTTTGCACTGTGGTGCCTGTTCGGTTCTCCCCTGATGATCGGCTGTGATGTCCGCAATATGACTCCTGCCACCAAGGCAATCCTCACCAATCGTGAACTGATTGCACTTGACCAGGATCCCGAATGCCGCGGCGTCATCAATGTCACGACCCATCCGTGGGATCAGAACCTCAAGGTCTTCTTCCGTCATCTGTCTGACGGCGAATATGCCATCGGTTTCTTCAACTTCACCGATCATACCGCAGTCGTTCCGTTCTACACGTTCAATGCGGGCTTGGTTGCAGGCTGCGGACGTGCGTTCGTCATGCGCGATCTGATCACCGGTGAAGAGGTCGGCCCGATCAAGGATTACTACAATCCCACGATCGAATCTCATGGCTGCAAGATCTTCCGTGCAAAGATCGTTCGTGTCTGATGGATACATGTAAGGTCTGCGGCAGAGCGCTCGAGGCGGATGAGATCGGTCTGACCAAAAAGCTGATCA
>JAFYTT010000134.1 GCA_017558715.1 Clostridia bacterium
CAAAAAAGGAATTGTCGAGATTCCAAAGATAATTTCTTATCTCTAAAATAATTCGTACAATCTTTCGTCTGTTGTTCAATTTTCAAGGATCATCGGCTGTCTTTTCTTGCGACAGCTCATATATTATATCACATTCAAAACGACTTGTCAAGAGGTTTTTCAAAGTTTTTTGAATTTTTCTTGATTTTTTCGTTTCTGAAGAGCCGTTTTCGCGGTTCCTCGCTTGCGACCTCTATATTATACCACCTCTTCCTCCTTTTGTCAATACCTTTTTTGTTTTTTTATTCGTTTTTTGCATTTTCCCAACCAATCCTATTTTATCTTCATATTATTATGTTCATTCTCTTCCCTCTTACTTTAGTTGCGATGTTTCGTTATGTTAAAACATTGTCACAGACAATTACCGCGAATCCCTTGCAAATTCCTTCGTTTTATGGTATCATTATTATATATTGAATTCTTTATTTCAACATCTAAAATGAGGTGAAAATTTTGGCTCTTACATTCCGTGGAGGCATGCATGTCGACGACTACAAGAATACACGTCGATGCAAAATCGAAACGCTTCCGCCGCCCGCAGTGGTATCACTCCCAATGTCCCAGCACATTGGTGCTCATTGTGTTCCCTGTGTCAAAGTTGGCGATACCGTTCTTAAGGGACAAGTGATCGGACGGATTGAATCCGGACTCGGATGCCCTGTTCACGCCAGTGTTTCCGGCAAAGTCAAAGCAATCAAGGAAATCAACGCAGCCAATGGCATGAAAATTGTCAATGTCGTCATTGAGAACGACGGATGCAACACACTTGATCCTTCCATCCAGCCCTACCCCAAACGCATTCAGGATATCACGACCGACGAAATCATTGAGATCGTACGCAATGCCGGCATATCCGGTATGGGCGGTGCAACATTCCCGACCTATGCAAAAATTCAGTCTGCGCTCGGAAAAGTTCAACATCTGATCGTCAACTGTGCCGAGTGCGAACCCTATATTACCGCTAACCACAGACTTCTTCTCGAAAATCCCGCAGCGGTCATCAACGGTGTCAAGATCCTGATGCGTGCATTGGGACTGCGTAAAGCGGAGATCGCGGTTGAAGATAACAAGATCGATGCCATCAATAAACTTGAGGAACATCTTGTTGGCAGTGATATCATTTCCGTAAAGGTTATGAAAACCAAATACCCACAGGGCGACGAACGCCAGCTGATCTATGCGCTCAAGGGTGTTGAACTCCCTGCCGGCAAGCTGCCCGCCGATGTCGGATGCGTCATTTTCAATGCGGAAACCTGTTATGCTGTTTTCGATGCGGTCGCTCACGGCATGCCGCTGATCGAACGCACGGTAACAGTCGACGGTGACTGTATCAAAACACCGAAAAATCTCCGCGTTCCGCTCGGCACACCGTATATCGATCTGATCAATTACTGCGGCGGTCTCCGTGCTCAGCCGAAAAAGATCGTCAACGGCGGTCCGATGATGGGTATGGCACAGTGGGATATCGAAGCACCCGTAACCAAGGGCACCTCTGCGATTCTTGTCTTTTCCGAGAAGAACGATCTTCATTACAATCTCCCCGAGGCTTGTATCCGCTGCGGACTCTGTGTACGCAATTGCCCGATGCATCTGATGCCAAACTATCTGGCAGCCTTCTCTAAGATTGAGCATTATGACGATGCCGAAGCATTCGGTGTCATGAGCTGTGTCGAATGCGGCACATGTTCCTATAATTGCCCCGGTCAGGTTCCGATTGTTCAATATATCCGCAAGACCAAGACCCACATCAACAATGCAAAACGCGCACAGCAGGCAGCGCTTGCGGCAGCAAAAAAAGAAGCGGCTCCGCCCCCTGTTCCGGCAGCCGCATCCGTTTCCGCTGCAAAGGAAATGAATATCCCCGACACCAAATCTGCGAATAAGGAGGAAGCATCCAAATGACGGATAAAGCAACAGAAACCATAAATACTGCTCCCGCCGCAGAACCTGCAGGAGAACCCGTCAAAGAAACGTCTTCGGCAGTCAAGCCGCCCAAGAAACAGATTGATCCGCATGCCATGCTGACAGTTTCGACATCTCCTCATATCAAATCCCCTGTTACGACCCGCTCGATCATGATCGATGTTCTGATCGCATTGGCTTTCCCGTGTATCTGGGGCATTTACATCTTCGGTCCGCGCGCACTTTCCCTTTTATTGATCTCCGTGATCTGCTCGGTCGGCTTTGAAGCGCTGTATCAGCTCCTCTTAAAGAAGCCGGTAACCGTTACCGACTGTTCCGCTGCTGTCACGGGTCTTCTGCTCGGCATGAACCTTCCCGCTACCGCACCGCTGTGGATTCCGATCGTCGGTTCGTTCTTCGCCATCGTGATCGTCAAACAGCTCTACGGCGGCATCGGTAAGAATTTTATGAATCCGGCACTTGCCTCCCGTGCATTCCTGATGCTCGCATGGCCTGCAGCAATGACCGCCTCGCCCAAGCCTTATACCACCTCCTCCGCACTTGCAATGTCTGTGGACAGCGTTGATATCGTCGCATCCGCAACTCCGATGCAGCTGCTCAAAACCGGAACGATCCCGGATGACGGCATTGCAAATATGCTCTTCGGTGCTAAAGCCGGTACCATCGGTGAGGTTGCAACGCTTCTGCTCATCGGCGGCGGTATCTATCTGCTCGTACGCCGTGTCATCACCTGGCATATTCCCGTCTCCTATATCGCAACCGTGGCATTGATTTCCTATTTATTTCCGCAGAACACGGCAGAGCGCGTCGAGTTCGTCGTATGTGAGATCATTTGCGGCGGTCTGATGCTCGGTGCAATTTTTATGGCAACCGACTATGCCACAACACCTGTCACCGAAAACGGCAGACTTCTGTTCGGCGTCGGATGCGGGGCCATTACGATGTTCATCCGCTATTTCGGCGGCTACAACGAAGGCGTTACCTTTGCAATTCTGATCATGAACACCCTTGTCTGGTATATTGATCAACTGACCAAGCCCAAGAGATTCGGAGGTGTGCCAAGCAATGGAAAATGAAAAGAAAGCAGCGCTTATGCATATTGCCACCATTACAGGAAAGCTCATGCTGATTACCACGCTGACCGCACTTCTGCTCGCCTGTATCAATCTGCTGACGGAACCCGTCATCCGTGCAAATGATGAGGCAAAGAAAAATGCCGCCGTCATGGAACTGTTCCCGGAAGCAACCGAAATCATTTCTCTGACGGAAACTGTCGGTGAAACTTATCCCGACGGCATCAACGAAATCTTCGCCGTTTACAAGGCAGATCTGTTTCTTGGTTACTGTGCAGATGCACAGGCAATGGGCTTTGGCGATTACATCGGCATGATGGTCGGTATCAAGCCGGATTACCGCATTGTCGGCATCCGTGTTCTGACCATTGCAGAAACCCCCGGTATCGGTATGGCAGTCGCCGAGCAGGATTACCTGTCCGGCTATGAAGGGCTTTTCGGTCCCGTCACCTTTGAGGACGGTCCCTATCATGTCGATGCCATTTCCGGTGCGACCTACTCGTCCCGCGCGATCAGAAACGGTGTCAATCTCGTATTTGACTACCTGACCGTTCTGGACGAGCTGTCCCGGAACACGCAGAATCAGTATAATCCCACAGAAACAGAGGAGGACGGCAATGAATAAGTATGTAAAACAAATCAAAGACAGCATTGTCGATCAGAATCCCGTTCTTGTGCAGTTTCTCGGTATGTGCCCGACGCTGGCAACAACAACCTCCGTTTCCAATGCCATCGGCATGGGACTTGCGGCAACCGCCGTTCTCATCTGTTCCAATGTCTTTATTTCCCTGCTCCGCAAGTTTATCCCCAAGGAAATCCGTATCGCATCCTATATCGTCATCATCTCCGGCTTCGTCACCGCGGTCGAGCTTCTGATGAAGGCATTCTTTACGCCGCTCTATGACGCACTGGGTCTTTATATCCCGCTGATTGTCGTCAACTGCATCATTCTTGCCCGCGCAGAAGCGTACGCATCCAAGAACCCCGTTCTTCCGTCCGCGGTTGACGGTCTTGCGATGGGACTCGGCTTCACCGCCGCACTGATCCTGATCGCATCCGTACGTGAAATTCTCGGTGCCGGCACATGGCTCGGTCTCCGCGTGACCCCCGCCGCATTCCAACCCGCACTGATCTTTATCCTTCCTGCCGGTGCATTCCTGACCCTCGGTCTGGTTTCCGCCGCTGTTAATAAAGGAAAAGATCTCGCTGCTGCCTATGCTGATGCACATCCGAAACCCGAAGGTGTTGCAGTCCTCCCTGACGAAATCGTCACAGAAGCTCCTGCCGCTGCGGCAATCGAATCTGTTGCAGAAGCAGAAACGCCTTCCGAGGAAACCCATGCACCCAAAACAGAATCGGCTCCAACCCAGCAAACAGATACTGTCCCCACAGAAGATGCTGTCTCCGCTGAACCAATCACCCCCACAGCAGAATCTGCAGAGGAATCCGTAAAGGAAGAAACAACAAACAAGGAAAGTGAGGAAACAACCAATGGAACAGCTGATTGATATCCTGCTTCTGATGCTCTCCTCCGTCCTTGTCCAGAACTTTATTTTCGCGAAGTTTTACGGCATCTGCCCATTCCTCGGCGTTTCGGACAAACCCGCGACAGCTGCCGGCATGGGTATGGCGGTCACGTTCGTCATCACTCTGTCCTCTGCGGCGACATGGGCTGTATACTACTATATTCTCGAACCGTTCCGTCTGACATTTCTGAAAACCATCGCGTTCATTCTCATCATTGCCGCTCTGGTTCAGCTCATTGAAATGTTCTTGAAGAAATTCGTTCCGTCGCTGTATCAGGCACTCGGTATCTACCTGCCGCTGATTACCACCAACTGTGCGGTTCTCGGCTCTGCCCTGCTCAACATTCAGAACGGATATAACTTCGTCTATTCTGTTGCTGTCGGCTTTGCAGCGGCTATCGGTTTTACCATGGCAATCCTGATCTTTGCAGGTGTCCGCGCACGTCTCCAGTTTGCACAGGCACCCAAGTCCTTCCAGGGTATGCCGCTGGTACTGATTTCCGCCGGTCTCATCGCGATAGCATTCTCCGGGTTCTCCGGCATCAATTTCTGATAAGGAGGAATGACAATTATGACAATCCTGTATGCCATCCTCTGGTTTGCCGGAATCGCACTGGTGCTCGGTGCGATGCTTGCGCTTGCCTCCATCGTGTTTGAGGTCAAGGTCGACCCGAAAATCCCTGAAATCACGGAAGTACTGCCCGGTGCAAACTGCGGCGGCTGCGGTTTTGCGGGTTGTTCCGCATGTGCGGAAGCCATTGTCCGAGGAGATGCCAAGGTCACTGCTTGTCCGGTCGGCGGTCAGGCTGTTGCCGATCAGATTGCATCCATCATGGGTGTTGAAGCCGGTTCTGTCACCCGTATGCGTGCGCAGGTCATGTGTTCCGGTACCCGTGATAATGCCCGTCAGAAGTACATTTACGAAGGTCCGCACGACTGTGCAGCAGCAATGCGTCTTGGCGGCGGTCCCAAGGAATGTCCCAACGGCTGCATCGGCTTCGGCACCTGTGAACTGCTTTGTCCGCAGGATGCCATTCACGTAGAAAACGGCGTTGCAGTAGTACGTGCAGAAAAATGTATCGGCTGCGGCATCTGTGTGGAATCCTGTCCCAAGCATATCATCAAGCTCATTCCGTTCGACGCGCCCGTTCATGTCGGATGCTCCTCTCTTGATAAGGGCGCATTGACCCGTACCTATTGCGAGGTCGGCTGCATCGGATGTAAAATGTGTACCAAGGTCTGCGAGAGCGGTGCCATCACCGTCAACGGCGCGATTGCTTCCATTGATTATGAGAAGTGTACGCACTGCGGCAAATGTGTTGAGAAGTGTCCGAGAAAGATCATTGTTTTCGAAGAAGGTAAGGCGAAGATCGAGGAATCCGTGATCGAAGAAGCCAAAGTCGAAGAACCGATCAACGAGGCGCCAGACGCTGTGACACCCACATCAGAGGAACCGACGCCCGCCGTCATCACGGAGAAAGTCAAAACCGAAGAACCAGATACACCGACCGCTCCCGATTCTGCAGAGAATCAAGCCGAGGAAACCACCCCCGACAGTCAAACCGCAGAAAATCCATAATCCCCTGCCGCGGAATACAGCGCTGTGTTCCGCGGTATTTTTGTTTCTATTCGCACCGTTTCCGCATTTTTTCAAAATATTTTTGAAAAGACAGCAATTTTTTTTGCATGAAATCTTGAAATCTGACGCATAGTATGATATAATATGTTGTAATTTTTTTAGACCATCAGAAATTACTTTCCCTGAAATACTTCAACGTAATATTCCCGGAAAAACCATCAACAGAAAGGATTACACTATTATGGATCAGAAAGAAAGATTAGTCGGTACCGTATCCCGCGGTATCCGCTGCCCGATCATCCGTGAAGGTGACGATCTCGCAGCCATTGTTGCAGACAGCGTCCTTGCCGCAGCGGAAAGCGAAGGCTTCGCACTCCGTGACCGTGATGTTATTTCCGTTACCGAATCGATCGTAGCAAGATCACAGGGCAATTACTGCTCCGTTGATGACATTGCAGCCGATGTCAAAGCAAAGCTCGGCGGCGGTACGATCGGTGTTATGTTCCCCATCCTCTCCCGCAACCGTTTTGCAATCTGCCTGCGCGGTATTGCACGCGGTGCAAAGAAAATCGTCCTGATGCTCTCCTATCCGTCCGACGAGGTCGGCAATGCTCTGCTCACCTATGACCAGATCGACGAAGCCGGCATCAACCCCTACTCCGATGTTCTCACTCTCGAAAAGTACAGAGAACTGTTCGGCGAAAACAAGCACGAATTCACCGGCGTTGACTA
This sequence comes from Clostridia bacterium, assembly GCA_017558715.1. Taxonomy (GTDB): domain Bacteria; phylum Bacillota; class Clostridia; order Oscillospirales; family CAG-272; genus RGIG3925. The sequence continues at coordinate 6,873 of JAFYTT010000134.1, forward strand.
TGTCGCTTACTACGGCGACCTCATCCGCGAAGAAGGCTGTGATGTTGAAATCATTTTCGCAAACCAGGCAAAGACCATCCTGAATTATACCGACTGTGTTCTGACCTGCGACATCCATACCAGAAAGCGTACCAAGCGTATCCTCCGTGACGGCGGTGCAAAGGTTGTCTGCGGTCTGGATGACATCATGAACGCTCCCATCAACGGCTCCGGCTGCAATGAGCGTTACGGTCTGCTCGGCTCCAACAAGTCCACCGAAGAAAAGATCAAGCTGTTCCCGCGCGAATGCAAGCAGTTTGTTCTCGATGTTCAGGACAAAATCATGGCAGCATGCGGCAAGCATGTCGAAGTCATGGTTTACGGCGACGGCGCATTCAAGGATCCGCAGGGCAAGATTTGGGAGCTGGCTGACCCGGTCGTTTCTCCCGCATTCACCGACGGTCTGATCGGTACGCCCAACGAACTGAAGCTCAAGTACCTCGCTGACAACGATTATAAGGATCTGTCCGGCGAAGCACTCAAGGAAGCAATCTCCAAGTCCATCCGCGAAAAGCAGGACAACCTCGTCGGTAATATGGCATCTCAGGGTACGACGCCCAGACAGCTGACCGACCTCATCGGCTCCCTGTCCGACCTGACCTCCGGTTCCGGCGACAAGGGTACACCCGTTGTCCTCGTTCAGGGCTACTTCGATAACTATACCAAC
>JAFYTT010000135.1 GCA_017558715.1 Clostridia bacterium
GCTACAGAGGCATTTCACAGAGGAACTGCCGCGGTCCAACCTGAGTTAAACCGTTCTCGGAACACATTTAGATGTATTCCAATGTGGAGCGGATTACGGGGCTCGAACCCGCCACCTCGACCTTGGCAAGGTCGCGCTCTACCAAATGAGCTAAATCCGCATCGGTGGTGTGAAGTGTTTTTCCCTTCAACGTTATATATTATAACACATCCGCTCTCGTTTGTCAATAGGTTTTTTCAAGTTTTTTCACTTTTTCCAAAAAAACGCAAAATGCCCGGGAACAGCATCGTCCGTCTGTTCCCGGAGCATAATCAATGGATTCATTCTTTTTCCGTCAGAATCTCCACAATGCGATCCATGGTTTCATCCGACACACCTGCACGGCGCAGAAAAGCTCTTGCCTGATCACGGCGGGTTTCACCAAGCATTTTCAGCTCGTCCGTAAACATCATCCATCCCTCGCCCGATCTTGAGCGTTTTCCCCAGACGGAAAGTGACGTCAGCTCGTAATCCATATCCTGATCAGCTTCTGATACCCCGCACAGTGCCTCAATCATACAGGCAAGCGAACCCGTTCTGTCGGCACCACCCCAGCAATGGAAATAGATCGGGTAATTGTCGCGGTCGGCAAGCAATCCGAAAATCACGGGATATGGTGCGGTTTCCTTAAAATATTCATCATACGCTCCGATAGGCACCAGATGAAACGCCACATCGGAACCGAGCGGACTGTCAAAGCGTTTGCCAACCACTTCCCCGCGCAGATCAAGATCGGTCTTCATGCCGAGGTAATCGTGCATTTCACGGATGCCGTCCTCCGTAATCTCTTTGTGAATGTCCATCTCCGAGCCGCGGTACAGAAGCCCCTGACGGATGCGTCTTCCGTCTGCCGTCTTCCAGCCGCCGATATCGCGGACGTTGGTGATGCCGTCGATGTTGATCCAACGCGGTGCACGGTCTTCCGTCTGAAAGCTGCGAACCTCGCTGATTTCATCCCCACAAATCACGCGCCAGAAGTAGGTGCATCCGATCTCGAGATTATACACATCTGCCCCGTCTGCCGCAGTTACAGCACGAACGATGGAATCAAACTGTTCTGTGCGGGCAATTTGCAATACTGCCTCGCCCATCGCCTGCCATGCAAATATCACGGGCGCGGGAAATGAGCAGTCGGGCGCATCGGTCTGTATCAGATTGCGCCAATCAAAGTCAGGCGCAGCATAATCACGGCTGTTTTGGGCAAAGGCGATCTGTGCGGCGGTCTGCAAAGACACCGACGCACCGTCTGTCGGCTGAATTAAAGTAATCATCCTCGTTCTCCTATGATTTCATTGTTCATTGATGTGAATGATGCTGCGGTCAACCTCGGTCAGCTTCACAGACAGCTTTCCGTCATCGGTAATCGCATTTCCGTTGCGCACACAGTCATCAAACCACAGCGCTCGGATTTCACCCTCCTCGGCATTGTCAGCTATGCGTACCGGTTTCCCGCCGCGGATATCGATGTTTTTGAAGTATACATTTTCAATGACCGCCGTCGAGCCTTGCTCCAGCGTGACGTTGATCGGATATTTGGTACTGTGGTAAAGTTCGATATTTTCAAAATGCACATCGTCCACGTGTGCTTTACCGGTCAGATAAACGACAACCGAACCGAGCGCATCCATCCACTCGGCACTCGCAAAGCCGACCGAGCAGTCAACAAAGTGAATATCACGCATATCACGCTGACTTTCCGCGATGATACCAAAACCGCGCGCCTTATCGGGCCATGCCTGACAGCCTTCAAAGCGGATATTTTCAATCGGAATCGTACAGTCGCCGTACATCGATTTGACTTCAAACAGATCGTCGCCCGAGCGCGCAAAGCAGTTTTTCGTTAAGGTATTGCGGCAGTCGGTCATACAGATGCCGTCGCTGTTCTGACGGTAACCGAACAAGAGCACTTCCTCGACCAGGATATCCTCGCACTGTGTAAAGTACAGCGTCCATTCGGGACTGTTGTTCAATGTCACACCCTCGACCGTGATATGATCGGAGGAATCAAAGCGGATGGCAGACCGCGCATGCCAGTCAAGGCGGGAAAGATCGATCACACCGCGCCCCGAAATCTTCGCGTTACTGACATAGTCCCCTTGAAACAGCGCATGCCAACGGGTATTTCCCGTCCAGTCAGACTCCATCCACGGGTCTTCCGCATGATCGGGCATGGTTGCCATGATATACGCACCGGACTCCAGATAAACCTCGGTGTTGTCCCAGAAATCAATATTATATTTCAGTTCATGCAGGCCGCTCTCGAAATAAAGCACCTGCTTTTCCTGCGTAAAATAAAGTTTCTCGTCATGGACACCGGGTGCGACACGAACAACATTATAGCCGTCGGGGGCAGTATACGGCGCATAACCGCGGACAAACACCGTCAATGCCTGTCGTTTGTTGTCACCAATCACAAAGGTATAGATACCTTCACCCGGAATCGTGGCTGTCACACCGTCATCGATGACCGTCGGTATGATGCCGTGGGTCGTCGGAAGCACGGTAACATCCTTGCCGTCCGTTTCGCACAGCACCGTCAGCTCTGCGGGAAATGCACCCGATGCGGCATCGAGCATGAGAAAAGAATGTACACCGAGACTTGTCCGCACGGCGTAGCACGGAAGCTCCGTATCGCCGATCCGTGCAGCAAAGTACGGGGACAGGATCATGCCGACATCCTTGGCTTCATTGTTGTGAGAACCGTCGGCATTGTCAACCTCGGCAATAAAGGTATCGATGTCACTGCATACAGTGATATTTTCAAAAAAGATTGGTGAAAGCATGGGTGTACCTCCTTGATCTCCGCCGCATCCGGCAAGCAGGGCACATAAGATCAGCAATACTACTGTGATCCATCCGTTTCGTTTCATTCCGTGATCACTCCGTTATAAGAAAAATAATTGGTATTATAGGCATAAACAATTCTGCCTGTATGCGGCAGAAGAACAACGTAGAATGCATCACCGATCACAAACGTCATGCGGTCACGGCGATATTCATCCTCCGACAGAGCGCGAAACTGGTCACACCACAGATAACAATCCTGTGGATAAATCCAATGCTGTGATTGGAAATACAGCGCATTGGCGGAACGTCTGATTTCCCGCCGGTTGATCGAACGGTGATTTTCAGGGTCACGCCATGTTCGTTTCTCGCGTCCGACATTGACAAGCGTCTGCACCGTGACTAAATATTCCCTGTGTTCAATCGCCGCCCGTTCCTTGCAAAGACCGTACAGTCGGTAAATCAGGACAAGCGCCGACCCGACCGCACCGCCGATCATCACCGCATCGGGAATCGCAAGATCACGCAGGAGATTGGGTACCCACGCAAGAAGGAGAAATCCAATGCAGAAAAAGATCCACTGCTCGATCTGTTCCCGCTGTACCCGACGAATTTCAGACAGCAGATCCGATTTGATGCAATCGTCGGTCAACGGTATATTCTGAAGCTTTGGGTATTCCTCTTGTATCCGATGTTCCATGATGCGCCCTCCTCCAATCGGTCTTTACTGATATTGTACCATAGAATGATCAAAAGTGCAAGAGTCAGTTTGACCCACGGCATAAAAAGAAAGGGACTGCGAAAACAGCCCCTTTGCATCGATGATTATTCGTTTTCCTTATAGGCGTCGACCGTCTTGGTCAGAGCCTTTTCTGCAGCGGACATACGCTTATCCCATGTGGATGCGACGGTATCCTTGCCGGCAACGATCAGATTCTTAAGCTGGGAATACAGGGAACCCCAGTCGTAGATGTAAGTAAGGTCATAGATACGGCTTGCAAGAATCATATCGAGCATCTTTGCGGATTCTTCGTCACGCATATACTTGTAGGTCAGAGCCTTATCGTAGTATGCCTCGGTAACCGTACCGACAGACTTTGCTGCCATTGCTTCGATGATCAGACCTGCCATTTCGGGGTCAGGCTGGGTCGTCGGGATACAGACGCCCTTACCGGCGGTCTTATGTACGAAGTGGTAGTAGTTTTCCTGTGCAAGCTCATACTTGGGGAACGGAATCAGACCGAAGTCTGTCGTGGAATTACGCATACGGGTTACACACGCCATGACTTCGCCGAAGAACAGCGCACGACCGCCTTCAAAGAGCAGACGCAGATCGTCAGAGGTGGTAATACCGTTCTTGGTGGTGATAATGGTTGTATTGGCATCGGACATGATCTCGCCGGCCTTGACAATGACACTGGTCAGCTTATCCATATCGGTCTGAATGATCGGATAGTCATCGCTGTCCTTGGAGGAAAGCGTAACACCGGATGCATACATCAGACCGTCAGAGGACATGTCCGAGGTTGCAAAACCGAACTGGTCATCGGGACCGTACATCTTGCCGTCACCGTTGAGGTCCTTGTTTGCCAGCTGTGCAGACTTATAGAAGGTTTCCATATCCCACTCGTTGTTATGAACCATGCCGTAAAGGTCAAGGTCGAAATCCTGTGCCATCTGCTTGTTGAACATCAGAACCCAGGTTGCTTCGTTGTCAACGATGGTGATATCACCGGTTGCAATGTAAACACGGTTGTTGATTGAGGTACCCTTCAGAACACCCTGATCCCACCAGGACTGCTTCAGATCGATGTTCGGAACCTGCGTCAGGTCGAGAATGTAGTTATCCGCACCCATGTTGCATCCATTGGCAATCGCGGTGATGACAGCGTCATAATCGGTAACACCCGCATTGACTGCCTTCTTGGTTTCGGTCATGGTCACGCACTGATATTCATTGATCTTGACATTGAAGGTTTCTTCAATCCACATATTGCGTTCATAAACCGCGTCGATGATAACGTCACCGGTCTGATTTTCGGTGTAAATATCATATGTCTTCCAGTCGACACCGTTATCGTCGGAGTCGCTGGAGGTCAAGAACATGAATTCATCTCCGCCGTAGTCCTTTTCCGGGAATGCGGGCATATAGTCAGTGGTAACCTCCTCTGTTTCGACGACAGTATCGGCAGCCGTATTTGCTTCTGTTGTTTTTGTATCCCCTGCATCGGACGAACCGCAGGATGCGAGAATGGTCGTGACAGAAGCCAAAGCCAGAATTGCGGCACAGAACCGCAGCTTCATATTGAGCATTGCAAATATCCTCCTGATAAAGATTGATTCGTAGGGTTCTGTTTGTATTATATCACGATATCCGTGGAGTGTCAAGGCATTTATGCATTTTTAGTTAAAAGAAAAAACTGCCGTTTTCAGACAGTCTTTTCGATATGGATTATTCGTTTTCCTTATAAGCATCGATGGTCTTCTGCAGCGCTTTTTCGGCAGCGGAAAGACGCTTATCCCAAGTGGAAGCAACCGTATCCTTACCGGTCAGGATCAGGCTCTGGATCTGGGCATACAGGCTGCCCCAGTTATAGCTGTAAGCCAGGTCAAACAAACGGTTGGACAGAATGATATCGAGCATCTGTGCGGATTCCTCGTCACGCATGTACTTGTAGGTCAGAGCCTTGTCGTAATATGCTTCTGTGACAGTAGAAACGGACTTTGCAGCCATCGCTTCGATGATGATACCTGCCATTTCGGGGTCGGGCTGGGTCGTCGGGATACAGACACCCTTACCTGCGGTAGAGTGGACATAGCAGTAGAAATTATCCTGCGATTCGTCAAACTTCGGCCACGGAATCAGACCGAAGTCGGTTGTGGAATCACGCATACGGGTCACACACTGCATAACTTCACCGTAGAACAGCGCACGTCCGCCCTCGAACAGGAAGCGGCATTCATCCGTAGCGGAGGTAGCACCGGTCATGTTGGCGGCATTGATCGTAATCGTCTTGTCGGACATGAACTTGCCGGCTTCGATGACGACATTGGTCAAACGGTCGAGGTCGGTTTCGATGATCGGATAACCGTCGCTGTCACGGGAGGAAAGCGTCAGACCGGATGCATACAACAGGCCCTGTGCGGAGTCGTTGGTTGTCGCAAAGCCGTACTGGTCGTCCTGCCATGTCATCTTACCGTCACCGTTGAGGTCCTTGGCACAGTTCTTGACCATGTCATACATGGTTTCATAATACCACTTGTTGTCACGGACGAGCTGATACAGGTCATAGTCCTGATTCTGTGCCATCTGCTTGTTGAACATCAGAACCCAGGTTGCATCGTTATCGACGATGGAGATGTCACCCGTTGCAATGTAGGTTCTTTCATTGATGGTAACGTCGCGGCGAATACCCTGATCCCACCAGGACTGACCGAGATCGATGTACGGAACCTGTGCCAGGTCGAGAACGAAATTGCCGGCACCCATATTACAGCCGTTAGCAATCGCCGTGATAACCGCGTCGTATTCCGTGGCTCCTGCCTGTACTGCCTTCTTGGTTTCGGTCATCGTGACACACTGGAACTGGTTGATCTTGATATTAAAGGTTTCTTCCAACCAGACATTGCGCTCGTAAACAGCGTCCGTGATAACGTCACCCGTTGCGGCTTCTGCGTAAATGTCCTTGGTAACCCAGTCAACACCGTTGTCATCGGCATCGCTGGAGGTCAGAATCAGAAATTCATCTCCGCCGTAGTCCTTGGCAGGAAGCTCGGGCATATAGTCCGTGGTAACCTCTTCGGTTGCAATGGCGGTATCTGCGGCAGTGTCTGCTGTCGTGGTCTTGGTATCTGCAGGTTCCGATGAACCGCAGGATGCGAGAACGGCACTGAACGATGCGAGCGCCAGAATCGCGGCACAAAGGCGTACTTTGGTATTCATAGTGGTTTCCTCCAAATATTTTGATATGATACTGCTGATATTTTATATTATAATATAATTTTCAAACAAAGTCAATATCTTTTTCTCAAATCAGAACAGAACCTCAAAGAGATTTCCAAATCCGTCACTGTAATAACAGCGTTCTCCGCGGAAGTCAATCCATTCCGCCTCGGTCGGATACCCAAGCTCTGCCAGGTTGGCGTGGTCGATCTGCTGTTTTGCCTGCGGGTCAATGATACGCAGACTCGGCGGGACATCGGCATTGAAGCCCTCCGAGGAATAGATTAGCCCATTGTGACAGCACGCGCCCTGTATATATAAATGGTAAGGTGCATCAAAATACGACAGAATGTCGGACGCCTCCAAAACCGCAACAGGAACACCGTATTCTTCTGACATTGCACCGTCTCTGACATCGGGCAAACGGAATGTAAAATACCGTGTTGTTTTGTCGCCGTCGCGCATGACAAACGCATGCAGAAGTCCGCGTTCACGGTCAACGACAAAGTTGCCGTACGGACGGACATCATTGACATCCCCGTCCGACAGCCAAAGTCCGCGCTCTTGGGCAAAACCGATCTTCAGAAGCTGGACAAGCTCTGCGCAGAAGGACAGTCCCTCCCTTTGCAGGCGGTAAACACAGCACATACCGACACGTCGATCCTGTTCTTTTGCATAATTGTTGTAGACATTGGCATACAGCAGCGGAAATTCATCGTTCTCCGCAAAATATCCGCCGAATGTCACCGCATTGCAGTGCGGGATGAGGGCATCATCGGCATTGAGCGAAAAGGATGCAATCTGCGGAAGAATCAGATTCTCGCAGTCGCCATCCAATGCCGCCGCATCATAGACCCAACAGTGCCCTGCGTGGTCAAAGCGGAACACAAAGCCGCCCCAAATGGCACCGTCCTGTGCGCCGTTTCCCATGCGTCCGATCTTTTTGATGTTCATACAGTTCCTCTCCTCCTCTGCGTCACGCACGAAGAATGTCGCCCTCATGTACCGTAAACGGCACGGGCATCGAGAATTTCATAAACGGATGCGGTGCGGATTCGATCGGCTCCCCATCCTCATTTTTCATATCGTGGACAACCAGTGCACGACCGACAGAACCGGGTGAAATCATTTCCGCATCACATCCCGATATCACCTTATTGCGCTGGATAAACTGCGCAATACCGGTTTCGGGATCATAATCGGTCACGACGGCAAGATACGCCTTTTCACGCAGATATCCCATATCGGTCACGGTCTGTGCGTTTTCTATCGCGTGGTCAAACCAATAGCCGGTTGCGTACTCGCGGTGGGAAACGCTTTCCAGCTCCCGCAGCCACAGCGGGTTATATGCATAATGTTCGGGGTCTTTTGTATAGGCATCGATTGCCATGCGGTAGGCATTGGTGACAACGGCGGTATAGTACGCGCTCTTCATGCGTCCCTCAATCTTGAAGCTGTCGACACCGGACTTCATCAGTTCCGGAATGTGCTCAATCATACACATATCCCGCGAGCTCATGATAAAGGTTCCGTGCTCGGTCTGTTCAATGGGAAGCGGCATTTCGGGGCGTTTTTCTTCGGTGATGACGTAGTTCCAGCGACAGGGCTGGGCGCACATGCCGCGGTTGCCGTCGCGTCCCGTAAAGTGATTGGAAAGCAGACAGCGTCCGCTGTAGGAAACACACATCGAGCCGTGGATAAAACATTCCAGTTCCACTTCAGACGGCAGATTATCACGGATGCGCATGACCTCCTCCATGGTAAGCTCTCTTGCAAGCACAACGCGCTTGGCACCGAGGGCGTGCCACATCTTTGCCGATGCGGCAGACACACAGCTGGTCTGCGTGGAGATGTGGATTTCCGCTGTGGGAAGCATCTCACGCACCAGTCTGAGCACACCGATATCGGCAATGATAAATGCGTCAAGGCCAATGTTTCCAATGCGTGTAAGATAGGATTTCAGTGCATCATATTCATATTCGCGCGGCATCGTATTGAGCGTCAGGTAGACCTTCTTTCCGCGCGCGTGGGTGTATGCGACAGCCTCCGCCAGTTCTTCATCGGTGAAATTGGCGGCAGCGGCACGCATTCCGAACATATTACCGGCAAGATACACCGCGTCAGCACCGTATAACAGCGCCGCACGGAGTTTTTCAAAGCTGCCGGCGGGTGACAGCAATTCCGGCATGCCCATCACCAGACCAATCCCCGCGCCATGACGGCATCGTGCGTCAGAACCGCATCACAGCCGACGCGGACAAGCGCCTTGACCGTATCCTCATCGTCCGCACCAATGGCAAAGATGCAGACATTGGCGTTGTGCGCACGGTCGACCGTCGGGCTGCCCCAGGCATCGGCATCAAGCAGGATTTCCTTTGCCTCCATCAGGTACGCAGGCGCGCCCATATACGCCGCATAAATCCACGGGCGAACCATGTTATCATCACAAACGGGCGAAATGCGTGCCTCAGGATATTCCGCCTTGAGCGCATCCAGCGTTTTATGCGCGGCGGAAACAAACAGAATCCGATTCCACATCGCATTTCGGATCGCACAGTGTGCCAGCAGCTTCCGCTGTTCCTCATCAAGTGTCGGAATATACAGAAGAATCTCCGCATCCGTCTGTGCATTTGCACGGCACAGCGCGTCGAAATCGTCATAGCCGCAGTCTTCCTTCAAGGAAAGACTGCCGTTCTCCGCAAGAGAGACCACGATGCCGTCAGCACCCTCTGCGGATACAGATCCTTCTCCCGCGACAGCATATACGCGTGTGCGGTCAAACAGTGATTTCATAATGTTTTTATCCTTTCCATGGCTCACGCCTTACTGATTGTCGATATACTTTGCCTTCAACGCTTCATGCTGATCGATGGTTTCGGAGAAATAGGTATTTCCGCGTCCGTCAGCAAGGAAATAATAGTAGCCGGTTTCTGCCGGATACAATGCACAGTTGATGGCATCCATACCGGGGTTGCAGATCGATCCGGGCGGCAGACCGTTGTACTTGTACGAATTGTACTTGGAATCGATCTGCAGATCAGAGGCAGTCAGTGCGGTCTTACGCTTGTCAAGAATATACTGGAGTGTCGCGTCCGACTGCATTTTCGGATAAGTCCGCGGATTGGCGAGACGGTTATGGAAAACCGAGGAAATATTCTCAAAATCGGACAGCGTCATACCCTCTGCCTGAATCATCGATGCAAGGATGATCAGATCATCCATGGACATGCCGAGCACATCCGCACGCTCATAATATTCCTCGGAAACCTTGCGTTCAAAGTTGACAAGGAACTTATCGATAACAGCAACCTCGGACGCATCCTTGAAGAAGTAATACGTATCGGGGAACAGATATCCTTCCAGACGGTACGTACGCTCGGGATCAAGATCATCAAGCCCCTGCATAAAGCGGTAGTCGTAGTCAAACTCATTGATGGCGGCAACAAAGCCCTCTCTCGTACCGATGCCGTTTTTCAGAAGCAGATCAATGATCTGATCAACGGTATATCCCTCGGGGACCGTCACAACAACCTGCTCGCGTGTATACGCAATGTAGGTAAAGGTGTCATTGATATCGCCGTAATTCATCGACGGAGAAATCTCGTATTCACCGACGAGATAGTCCGTGGATTCCTCCTTCAGACGGATAAACAGCTCATACATCGTCGGATATTTGATGATGCCGTTCTCATACAGCATCTGCGCAACATCGTTTGCGGTCATCTCTTCCTCTATGACAACAGTGACCGCTTCATCGCTCTTGGCAAATGCAAAGACATCGTTTGCGACCTCGATGATCGTCCACGACGCAAACACCGAAATGACAAGCACGGCGACAATATAAACGATTCCCTTCAGAAGTGAGGTAATCGCCGTGGTATCGCGTTCCACGGGTGCCTCATCCGCATGACGCGGTTTCTTTTTACCGGCAGGTGTTCCCTTCTGCGTACTGTCATGCAATACCCGTGTGACGGGAACGGTAACCGATCGTGTCAGACCTGCGGTATCGCGCCGATGCGATGCGGTATCTTCATTCATAACCGTATGCGCCCGTGTCCGCTCCTCCTCGCTGTCGTGGATGGCAGCATTCGGTGATACTGTCTGTTTCGATTCTTCTGCATCCGTATCAGGAGCAGGGGACGCAGGTGTCGGTGATGCGGTCTGCGCCTGCGCTCCTGCAGCGGTACCGACAGACTTTTCCTGCTGTCGGCGCGCAAGCAATGCTCTGCGTTCCTCATCGGTCATGCGGGACATGGCAAACGCACGGGAAATCTGCGCCCGCTCATTTTCTGTCAGCTGACTGCGGCGTACCAGATCCGCAAATTCGCGTTTTTCTTCCTCGTTCAGCCGTCCCATGCTCAAAGCGGCAATCAGACGGCGCTTTCCATCTGTTGACAGTTGATCAAAAGTCGGGTTTTCCGCCGGATTCACCGCGCCGACCTGTTTATTTTCATCCATTGAAATACCTCCTCATCCATCAGGGTTTGGTATATCGTATTTGTAATACCATGCATCTCCGTCGGGATGCGCATGGGTAAAGCGAAATCCTGCCATCTCAAACGCGCGGATGGACGCCTTGTTGTTTGGAAAGATGACCGCCTGTGCTGCTCGGAGTTTCCACCCGAGTATCGTATCGGCATGACAAAGAAGCTCACGCAGAATGGTTCTGCCGTGTCCCTTGCCGCGTCCATCGGGTCTTACTACGAATTCCGACACACACAAGGTTCCGTCTTCCGCAAGATAGCAAGCCGCGGCGGCAATCGGCTGATGTTCCGAGAAAATCACCTTGCACCGGAAGTTTTCGCCGACACGGATGTAATCCTCACCGTACATTGCCGTGATATAGGCATCCCAGCCGTCGTCGCAACCGGTATCATACCGTGCATCCTCGTCCATCCAGCCATCCACGGTTTCCGCATCGTCAGCGGAGTAATCGCACCATTCGTACCGCATCAGACAATCCCTGCCACACGCAGTACAAACAGAACGACACACGCAAGATATCCGGGCGACAGCAGGGAACCAAGGATTCCCTTGACGGTCGAGGGCAGCTTACCGCGCTTTTCCGCATACGCCTGCAGATAATCGGGCAGGGCTTCTCCGCGGATGCCCTTATCGTAAATGACACGCTCCGCCTGTGACAGCATCATAATGCCGCAGAACAGCATTGCCGTGATCAGAATGAAGGTAAAGAAGACTTCATTTTCCGGCTTTGCGATAAATGCCCAGATGTATTCTTCAAAAAAGAGTGCATACAGATTATACACCATATGAATGACCAGCGGCGCAAAGAAGGACTGTGTCACATAGACGGAAAAGCCGAGGATCAGACCGCCGACAAACGACGGAATGAATGCCACCGCACTCATATCAAGAAAACTATAGACAAACGCTGTCATAATAATCGCGGTCGGTGCACCGAGCGGTTCATACTCCGTGTAGAGCACCGAGCGGAACATGAATTCCTCTGTGATGGCCGGCAGGATCGCAAAGACGATCATCGTATACAGCGTATCGTAAATATTGCCGCCAAGCTCGGGAAGCGTTCTTCCGTAAATGGTGTACACCGAGTGGGCATACAGACCGTCGGAAATACCGAAGTTTCGCAAAAACAGCTCAACAGCGGTCACGGCACAGACCATCGCCAGCACCGAAAAGATTAAGAATACCGCTTTTTCCAGACCGAACAGCCGCAGCTTCAGACGGAAAATGTAATTTTCTCCCTTTGCCTTGCAGAAAAAGATCGTCGGCAGAACAAAGGTCAGAAGCTGCAGAATCGCAAAAGACAGATAAGCATCGCGTGTTCCCGTCAGCCGTTCTGTGTCCACATACGAGGAAAAGATCAGAAACGCGAAGGAAAACAGCGGAAGAAGCGGCAGTAAATGACGTTTAATTCGCATGGACAGCTCGTACTCCTTTATCCGTAACCAGAACATCGACCGCCAGATCAAAGCGACCGCGCGGGATTTCTCCGAGCACGCAGTCCGCATAGACAATACCGACACGCACGCCGGGGAAGGAGGTCAGATAACGGTCATAAAAGCCGCGTCCGTACCCGACACGATATCCTGCACGGTCAAATACAAGTCCCGGAATCAGGCACACGGGATGATCCTCCGGCGTATAGTCCGCAGCATACCGAATGGGCGCAGCCTCGGACGGCTCACGGATGCCGAACGTACCGACTGTCAGATCGTCCAGACTCCCGATCACATGATATTCCATTGTGCTGTCCTCTTTATTACAGCGCGGAAATGCAACGGTTTTTCCGTCCGCCAATGCCTTCACGGCAATCGGCATGATATCGATCTCACCGCCAAACGGCGCATACATCAAAATCACCTTTGCATATCGGTAGGTAATAGAGGAAAGAAACAGCTCACAGATCCGATTGTCGCGTGCGGCACGTTCTTCCTCTGACAGCTCTGCACGCTGGGCTTTATACTGTGTGCGGATTTCATTTTTTCTTGTGCGGATTTCAGTTCCTTTGTTTTTATGAATCATGAATGTTTGCTGCCTCTTTCCGCATTACTGCATCATCGTGGATTTGAACAGTTCGCTGACGCAATCCTCTCCGAACAGAACATTGACCAGCGCCAGACCGAACTGTGCCGCAACACCCATTCCTTTTGCGGTAATGAAGTTTTCATCGACAACAACGGACTTTGCAGAGATGTTCGCGCCGATCAGATACTTTTCAAAGCCGGGATAACAGATGGCGGAACGACCCGACAGATAACCGAGCTTGCCGATGATCATCGGAGCGGCACAGATGGCGCCGATGGTGATGCCGCGCTCTGCTGCAAAGCGAATTGCCTCATGCACAGCGCCGGATGCATCCAGATTGGTCGTTCCGGGCATACCGCCGGGCAGAATGATCATTTCCAGCTCGCGGTCAAGCACGATCTCCTCGGGAAGAATGTCTGCGGTCACTGTGATGTTATGAGAGCCCGTGACCTGCTTGCCGGTAATACCGACGGTTTTTACATCAGCTCCTGCACGGCGCAGAAGATCGAGCGGACAAAGCGCTTCTACTTCCTCAAAGCCGTCAGCCAAAAACAAGTATACCATAGATGAATCCTTTCTTTGCTTTCCGCGATACGTTTCCCCATCAGTATAACACGGTTTTACTTCTTTGCCTACAGCAAACTGAAAGCATTTACATTATTTTTACAAAATTGTCGTTTTCAGGACAGATACGGTGCAACGGTATCCATGATCTGCGCATGAATGTCCGCAATCGGACGCGGATCATCTCCCGCAAAACAGCGGATCCGGTTCCAGCCGAGCGTATCGGATGCATACAGTGCGGCGAGATAGCTCTTGTCCAGATGGTCGGTGCTCTTTTCGTGGATGTCCTGCACACGACCTGTCGCGGCACTGCGGGATGCCAGCAGACGGCGGGCGATATCCGGATGCATTTCCAGATACAGAATACAATCGGGCGTCGGAAGGCCGAGCTTTCCGAACTCAAAGTCCCACAGCCATGCAAGGAAACCCTCCCACGCCTCACGCGGCAGCTTGGACAGCTGATGCACAGCGTTTGCCGTTGTATAGCGGTTGGTGACAACGATCGTATCGGGATCCTCCAAATCGCGCTTCCAATCGGTGCGGTAGGAAATATAGCGATCTACCGAGAAAAACGTCGATGCGGCATATGCGTTGGTATCCTCGGGATTGTCGCCGAGCGCGCCGCCGAGGTACAGCTCCACCGCCGCCGCACTTTTTTCTCCGTACATCGGAAAGGACAGCTCGCGCACACGGTATCCGCGTTCACGAAGTGCCGCACACAGAAGCGCGGTTTGCGTTTCCTTCCCGGACGCATCCAGACCGTCAATGGTAATCAGTCGTCCCATCAGATGATATCCTCCTGTTTGAGTACAAGTTCCATATATTGTTCCTTGGTGATCAGCACGCGGCGCGGCTTCTGTCCCTCGGGTGCCGAGACATATCCCATCTGCTCCATGCGGTCAATCAGCTTTGCCGCACGACCGTAGCCCAGCGACAGTCTGCGCTGAATCAGCGATGTGGAAATCTTACCGGTTTCCACGGCAAGCTCTACCGCGTTTTTCAGCATCGGATCATCGGGACTTCCGTCACCGTCAAAGTCTTCACCCTCAATCGGCGCCTTGCCCTTCTTCTGTCCGCACATTGCGGCTTCCTTTTCGATGGATTCCATGACATCATCGGAATAATCGGCGTGTCCTGCGTTTTTCTTGATGAAGGAGATGATACCGTCAATTTCTTCCTCGGAAACAAACGCACCCTGCACACGCTGAGGCTTCGGTGCGCCGACGGGAGAATACAGCATGTCACCGCGCCCGATCAGCTTTTCCGCACCGCTCGCATCCAAAACGACACGGGAGTCCATCTGCGAGGACACACGGAATGCGATACGGGACGGGATATTTGCCTTGATCAGACCCGTGATGACATCGACCGACGGTCTCTGTGTACCGATGATCAGATGCATGCCTGCGGCACGTGCCTTCTGCGCCAGACGGCAGATCGATTCTTCGACATCGTCGGGCGCTGTCATCATCAGGTCGGCAAGCTCGTCGATGATGATGACAATCTGCGGCAGATATTCGCGGTCGGGGTCATTCTTTGTAATTTCGTTGTAGCCCTTGATATCGCGCATACCGACATCCTCGATCAGCGCAAAGCGCCGTTCCATTTCGGTCACCGCCCAGTGGAGTGCACCCGCCGCCTTCTTGGGATCAGACACAACGGGAACCAGCAGATGCGGAATACCGGAATAAATGTTAAGTTCAACCTTTTTGGGGTCAATCAAAATCAGCTTGACCTCATCGGGTGTTGCCTTATAGAGCATCGACACAATCAGCGAGTTGATACAGACCGATTTACCCATACCGGTCGCACCGCAGATCAGCAGATGCGGCATCTTTGCGGCATCGAGAAAGATCGGTGCACCGGCGACGTCCATTCCGAGACAGGTAGTCAGCTTGCTCTTGGCCGAGCGGAACGGTTCGCTGTCGATCAGATCACGGATGTATACGGTAGAAACAGAGCTGTTCGGCACTTCGATACCGATAGCACTTTTGCCCGGGATCGGTGCTTCGATACGGACACCGTCAGCTGCAAGACCGAGCGCAATATCGTCCACCAGGTTTGCAACCGAGCGGACTCTCGTTCCGGCTTCGGGCTGCAATTCATAACGAGTGATAGTCGGACCGCGGGAAACATTGACAATCTTTGTTTTGACGTTGAACGAACGCAGGATATTGACCAGCTTCACAGCATTGGATTCCAGCTCTTCCGCAACGTCCTCCGATTTATCCGAGAGATCTTTTTTAAGCAGCGTGATCGGCGGGAACTGGTACACGGGAACTGCCGGTACCGCAGGAGCAGTCGGTGCGCCGTACATGGCACCGAGCGATGCAACCAGCGCATCGGTATCGGGATCGCCGAGCGGAATTTCCTGTCCTGCGGCGAGCGGTTCATCGACATCAAACGGCGGAATACCGTCATCCTCGTCATCCTCGTCATCCGTATCACATCCGTCGGGAACAGAGCGCGTCACAGCAAGCTCAATCTCTGCGGTCTGTTCTTCATAGCCTGCCGTTTCCAGAGGAGAGGACGGCAACTCGTCAGAAACCGCTTCTGTCGGATTGCGGAAAATTGCGGCAAGATCGATTTCCGAGGTCGGGAGAACCGGCTTTTGTGCAGGTTCTTCGGGCGCGAGGATCTCCACACGGTCATGCGTTGCTGTATCCTGGTTTTCTTCCCCACGGGACAGCGCTTCCTGCTCATCCTGTGCGGCAAGCGTATATGCATTTTCATCGGGCAGCGCCGGCGACATCGGTTCTGCAGCCTCTGCTGTCTGCGCCGTCTTATCGGGCGCGTCGGCATCCCCCGACATCTGTCCGCGATCGTAAACCTCGCCGGAAACGGGTGTACCGCTGCGATCGGGGACTTTGCGTGTCGGGCGCTTGACAGGCGGCTCTGCCGGTTTTTCATAGGCTGCGGTATTCTGCGCCGCACCTGCCTGCGGATCTGCATCTGCGGCATAGATATTGGAATCGATCGCACCGCGGCGGCGTTTCCCGGTCAGTGCTTCCTCCTCACGGGCAATCGCACGCTCTCTTGCGCGGTATTCCTGTTCGATACGGCGGCGTTCCGCCTGTTCTGCGCGCATCACGGCAAGTGCTTCTTCCCGTTCCCGCAGTTTTGCCTGCCGCGCTTCCATATCGGGTTGGTTCTGCTCGCGGTATACCTGACGTACCTCGCGGGATTTGTAGATCTGATAGCGCACGGTAATCCAAAGAGAACGCGGCGTCATACCGACATAGTAAAGTGCCAGCAAAAGAACAACGGGAATACTGATGATCAGCGTACCGACAAGACCGGTAAAGCCGAGCAGTTTTGCCAGCAGCCCGCCGATCACGCCGCCGCCGATCCCCGCCTCACCGCAGGTATACATCAGCCCCACCGAGGTCCAAAATTTGTCAGCCTGCAATGCAGGATCTTCCCACACAGCACAGTGAAACAGCACACCGATAAAGGCAAGCAGGAAAAAGCCGAAGCAGAACTTATACGGCACGGCATGGTATTCGATATCTTTTTTGACAAAAACAGCACCGACGATCAATAAAATCGGCAAGCCGTAGGAGGCATGACCGAACAGACCGCGCAGGATGTCATGAAGACCGCCGCCGACGATCCCCGTCAGGTCGGGAAATAACAGACACACCGCCAGGAAAATGCCGCCGACAGCCAAAAACAGCGCAATCAGCGATGCCATTACGGGCGACATGGTCGGTGTACTCGGCGCGGATGTTGTAGGCTTTGCGGGCTTTTTTGCCGCAGAAGTTGTTGTTTTCTTGGTTTTGGCGGATGCGGACGACTTTTTCGTACCGCCGCCGGATTTCTTTTTGGTTTCAGCCACCGGAAAGTGCTCCTCTCGTTACAATCAATGTATAAACAGATCCGTTTCGGAAATTCTACAGGTATTACTTTATTATTATAATATTATAACAAATTTTTCCGAAAATAGCAAGACCTATGCCCGATTTTCTTACGCTATCCCAAAAGAATCCGAACCCGAAAGCACGAAAGGAGTTCTCCGATGTCTGCAGTTTCCGCGCCCGCAAAGTCCAAACCGTCACGATGTTCCGTCATCCTGTCCTCCGTTACCGCATTTTGCGCAGGTGTGGTCAACGGTCTGCTCGGCACAGGCGGCGGAATTCCGCTTCTGTTTTTACTGCGTCGGCACAGCGCGGCACAGGATGCCTTTGCGTCGGCACTCTGCTGTATTCTTCCGCTGTCGATTTTGTCCGCCGCGCTGTATTATCAGACGGGCAGTATCACTGTATCCGAGCTGTTTTCATCGGACATCCTGCCCTATTTGCTCGGTGCCATTCCGGGCGGCATCCTCGGTGCTGTCCTGCTCGACCGATTGAAGCTGTCCCTGATCCAATACGTGTTTGCGGCACTGCTTTTGTTCTCCGGCTGGCGCATGGCATTTTCATAAGGAGGAATGCACAATGGTCATACTGCAGTTTCTCATTGGAATTCTCATAGCATCGCTTGCCGGAATGGGTGTCGGCGGCGGCGGTCTGCTTGTTATCTGGCTGGTATTCATCGCAAACATGTCCGCTCCCACAGCGCAGGGTATCAATCTGGTATTTTTCATTGTCTCCGCTCTCTGTGCACTTCCCCTGCATATCAAAAAACGCAGACTTCCATGGTCAAGGATTCTGTTTTACACCGCGACTGCATTGCCCGGCGCATGGATCGGATGCCGTCTTGCTTCTGTTCTGCCGGAAATGACGGCACGCCGCTGTTTCGGATATTTTCTTCTGCTGTCGGGAACCTTCCAACTATACAGACAATTAAAGCGCAATTTTTCTCTTGACGAACGATTCAAATCATGATATAATAACAAAAAACCTTCCGCAATGATCTACTGATGCGGAAGTATCAGAAAGGACAGTCTATCATGGCAAGAATCTACGATAAATTCCCGATCCTCAACGGCAAGGACCCAGATGAACGCTCCCGCCGTTATCTGACACCAACTCGCATCGTCTGGTCAACGCTTGATGAAGGTGCGGAAATCACCGGCATGGAAAATCTGCTCACCCCCAAGCGCGAACAGATCACACTCAACAGAAACCAGTCCGACCGCTGTGTCATGGCAAACAAGCC
>JAFYTT010000018.1 GCA_017558715.1 Clostridia bacterium
GCGTATGCGTTTTCTATCATTTCGCAGAGAGTTTCATGAAGCGCGGTCAGATATTCCGCATCCCGCGGGTATTCCTCAAAGGTAATCGGCGCGTCCAGTCCGTCTTCAATCACAGACATTACCGCATCGCGTCCGCAGGTTTCCTCCGCCAGCTGCATCAGCCGCAGATCGCGCAGGGCTTCGACAAACAGCTGATAATGCTGTGTTTCGTATGCCGTTCCGTCGGGCGCGGGATAGACCTGGAATGCATCACCCGTAGGTGCAAAATATTCACCGTCGTTGACGCGATAGGGATCGATGTGCTCAACGGAATACTGGCTGTTATAGAAGTTGAAGCCCCACTGCAGAAAGCCTGCAATGCGGTATTTGTACAGCTGAACGCCGAGGATTCTCGTCCGCGCACCGGGCATCGCCACGAAACGGTTGGATAGCTTCACATTCTGCGTACAGCAGTAGTAGGTCCAGAGATCCGGCACATTGCCGTCAAGGAACGGCTGAATCCGCAGGGTAGACGGAATCGGACGCTCCACAACACCGGCGCGGTAGAAATCGTAATTGGACAGCGCATCCATAATCACAAATCCGCGCAGATGCTCCGATACCTGTGCACGTGCCGCACCGTAGCGCTCCAGATGATCGGCATGCGGCTCGTCGGAGATGTGGAATACCGTCTTGTCGGCAATCCCCTGCTCACGCAGATACTGCGTCAAGGCAGGCAGGAATGCATCGAGAAACGTGCGATATTCCTCAGAGAGAGAATCCGTCTCCCATCCAAAAACCTTCTTATATTCACCGTCCACCGTTGCCATGATCTTCGGCGCATGACCGGCACCCCACTGCGTATAGAGATGTGCCATTTCAAAATATTCGATGCCCTGCCGCTGACCCATTGCGATCCAGCGTCCAAGCCGTGTAAAATCAAACGACCAGACACCGCCATTGCAGGAAATCTCTGTCAGCTGACAGGTTGTACGTTCCCCGCCAACCGCAGTATCAAGAGCTGGTGTGAAGATCGGGGTCAGAAGCATATTGACGCCGCCGCGGACAGCCGCATGAACAAAGTTCTCAACAATACGCCAGTGCTCCTCCGACCAGACATCCACACGGTAATAGTCCGCAAGACAGTCCGCATGGAACCATTCGGTATGCTGCAGCGTCTGCTTCGGAAGTGTTGCACCGACAACTGTCAGCACAAAAACAGCAGAAGCCCTCTCCACTCCTTTTTCATTGACCAGCGAAAGCTTGATCGGACATTCGCCCACCGGAGCATCTGCGGGAATATCAACGTCGATCCACAATGCGTGTGTTTCGCGGGATGTGACATAGATCTGCTTTTTCTCGTCTGCGGGAATCAGAAGGTCGGGATACAGCCCCGGTTCTCCACCGCGCAGATAGTTGTCATCGTGACGCAGTTCATAATACGGCATACGCACGGGAATCCATTCAACACACTGTGCAGAAACCGCATCACCAAGCGCCGATTCGGAACGGAAGAAGCAGACCTCTTTTGCATCCAGCGGCGTTTCCGAACGAAATACCCATTGGAACGAAAAACGCTCGCCGCGCACCGCACGTGCCGAAGCAAATTCGGGAAACGATGCAACGGCATTGTCGCCGAAGCATTTTTCCATCGATGAAATCAGTTTGTTTTCGATATTACCCATAATCATCCTCCATATGGTTCTGATGAAAAATAAAGTTCCATGATAATTTGCCGCTTGCCTTCCGCCTCAAAATTGACGTATACAGAATCACGGATACGCTCCAATGTAAATTCCGCCGGTTGTCCGTCCACGATGACGGCAGAGCAGGTCTTGCCCTTTGGCAGCAAAATGTGCGCGTGAATGACGGCTTCCTTTGCATAAAGATCATACCGCATCCCCTCCTCGGAGAGTGTCCAGCGGACATCGACGAAGGTGTGCGAGCACTCATACCCTGTGATATAACGAAGTTCCTTATAATGCGTGACCGGGAAGCGCGGCGAGAAACGGATTTCACGGTAAAGACTGTCGCAGTCGACAATGCCCGCAAGACCTTCGTCAACAGCGTTCATAAACGCCGCCGCTCCCCACGCGCTCGGACCGCCGCCAAGTGCCCGCTGTCCGTCCGTCGAATACAGAAAATAGACCGTACCGTCACGTTCCATCAAAGCGTTAAAACGGCAGAGGATATCCCATGCGTAATCCTCATAGCCGTTTTCAAAAGCAGCGCG
This sequence comes from Clostridia bacterium, assembly GCA_017558715.1. GTDB lineage: Bacteria > Bacillota > Clostridia > Oscillospirales > CAG-272 > RGIG3925. The sequence goes on from JAFYTT010000018.1 coordinate 2,213, forward strand.
TGCCAGCTCTCCCGCAGTAAATGGGGAAATGCCGCCATTGACGTAGGTACCGGCAGAATGCTTGTGAAACGATGGCTCATACGGCGGATCGATGGAAAACCATTCGGCAAACGCGCTTGTCGTCTCACGGCGTGACAGGTATTCTTCAATGATGGCACAGGATTGCGCATGCGTCGTAACCCCGCGGTTCATGTCGTAGCTGTTTGACAGGGAGAGACGGATGTCCTCTTTGCCGTCAATACCGTCATGGTTGATCGGCTTCTGATGAACAAAAAATCTGCCGTTCCAAAGATGGCGTATCATATTGTTCCGCAGCGTTTCGGCACGGGACAGCCACATGGCGGCTTTTTTGGGGTTGCCTGCCTTTTCGTTGATCCATGCCAACTGACACATCGCCTGATAAACACCGGAATTGTCGCCGTGCATGATCGACATCGGTTCCTTTTCATGAATACGGCGATCGCTTCCCGAGGTCGGCGTGTCGACAAAATCCCATGTATCAATCGTATGCGGACGGATGACCAGACCGTATTCGGAACTCCAGCGCTTCTTGTCACTTGTGATGTATGCAATGCCGCGCTCCAGGTTCGGCAATACGCGCATAAGCCAATCAAAATCCCCTGTCGCGCGGTAAACCTGCATCGCGCCTTCAACCACCAGATATTCAATATCGGCCTCGAGCTCCAGCCGCACCAGCGCGACATTGTCGTCGGGATACAGCACACGGCAGTCCTCATCGACAAACTGCCAATGCAGATCGTCCATCTGCTTGATCAGCTCGTAATAGCAACCGTCCTCACGCTGGGTTTCAATGATAAAATCAAGGAACGAACGGATGTCGTACTCCCAGTGCTTGAAGCCTTTCATGACGTGGACATGGTCGCGGATCCAGTTCTTGCAGACGGCGAGCACCCGTCCGTCGATAAAGACAAGAGAACGGTCATCCTCGATAACATTGTGCAGCCCGTGCAGAAATTCACCCAGCCGCGTATCCGTTGTCGTCAGCACGCAGGGAACCACCATTTCGTAGTTGTTGTAAGTACCGTTTGTTTTCCCGTCAATATGCATCGACGGAAGCTTATGCTTGAATTCAATCATATCACGCTTTTCTCCTTCCAGACTTCGCGTAAATCAAAGCCCCGTCAGATTCCGCACGAAATCTGTGATCCGATCGCATTATATCCGCTTGCCATCAGCTTCTGCATAAACGTCAGGTACGGAATGTTGTAACGCTGCCGCATGATTTCGCTGTCGCAGGCATCTTCATCTGCCAAAATCTCAAATGCGGTACCGTTGGCTATCATGATCTGCTCCCCGGGACGGTCAAGCAGCTTGCCCATGCGCATCGGACTGCCCGCAAAGGACGCAAGCTCATTGCCGTGACGGTCGATGATCTTGCCGTCTGGACAGACAAATTCATGGTAGCCGTCACCGTTGATATCGAGCGGATGCACCTCGTAACCCTTGTACGGCAGGGAGAAATCAACCTCCTCCCCGGTATAGGCATCATAATAGAACACGCCGTCGATTTCATGATTGAATCCGCAGTCATCGGGAACAAAATGTTCACGCATCGCCATGCAGATTTTGCCGCAGCCATCGAGCACATTGGCACACCAACCGGTATGCATGTGTCCTACACTCTCCAGCTGCTTCCATGCAACACTTCCGTCGGGATGGAACGTCACCACGCGCGGCTCACCCGGCTGTTCTCCGCCCTCACGGCAGGTATAAATGTACCATTTGCCTGTTTCGGGATGACGGTACGGCAGGATGATATCGGAATGTCCGTCGTAGTCGGGCGCAAGACAGATGACCTCATGACCGTCATCGACCGAAATCAGACGCTCACCCCAGAACAGTTCATCCACACCGTCCTCATTGATGTCAAGGACCGGCGTGACATGCGACGCTTTCGGACCGAACTTGTCAGCGGGAATCTTGATGTCCCAACGCGGCTCCATATCACCCGACCAGCCCTGCAGATACATATCGCCATACGTACCCTGACAGGTGATCAGCACTGGTTCCCCATGCGCATACCCTGCGACAAGGTAGAAGCGGTAGCACAGCGACATGCGGTCGTTGAACGTATTCCACGGCCAAGGCCACGAGCCGGTCAGCTCACCCGTCCGCGCGTCCAGTCTCTGCAGCTTGCGGTGCATAAACGAAAACGGCGCGCCGGTATTGTTGATAAAGTAGATTTCGTCGTATCCGTCGCCGTCCATGTCAAGTGCCACGGCACAGCGGAACCAGATGCCCGGCAGAACACCGTCGGGAAGCTCCCGTTCCCACAGCTTGTTGCCGTCCATGTCAAACATGACAAGCCACGTGTTTTCAATGCCCTTGTAATGGAACAGCTCTTCACCGGGGTCAACGCCGCCGCCGGGTGTCGTCAGAAACAGCATACCCTCGCTGTCTCCGAGCTTGACCGTTGCGGAATGAGAATAGCCGATGTTTCGTCCGATATCAAAGCGGTGGGTGGTTTTTAGTTTCATAGTGGTCTTTCCTCCGTACAGATCGTATTGATTACTATCATTATAGCGCGAGGAGCGGGGTTTGTCAAGTCACAATGACATTCTTTTTCGATCCAAGCAAAACAGCACCTCTGCCATAGGTTGACAAAGGTGCTGTCTGCTGTTTGAGCTTCGATTCCTCAAATGATACTGCAGTTTTCGTATCCAAGAAACACTTATCCGACAGGTTCTGTGCCCAACGCATTTTGCTCACACCAGGAACAGAATCGCTCAACCATCTGGACATTATTTCCGTACTCATCCTGAACAGTTACCATTCGATTGGTCCACTCATGGACATGCTCGGTTTCTTCCGTATTTTCGGGTTTTCCCATGATATTATGATATTCTTCGGGCAGAGTCGTTTCAACAGTTCCGCAAATCCTACATTCCTCCCATACATATCGTTCCACGGCAACTCCCTCTGCCGGAACCTCAACAATCGTGCTTTTCCATGCATGGATATGGTCGGCATCGGCTCGCTGCATCGAAAGGAACATTGCATAGATTTGGTCTGCATCCGGTGCCATGAATTCATAAATATTGTAACAATCAATATGCACAGCGAGAGTACAACCGTCATCAGTATCCTTCTGATACGCATCAAATGCATAGGATCGGAATGTATCCTTTTGGATCGCTTCATTGATCATGAGGATATTCCATCCATCCTCCAATGCGTTCTGGTCCCAGCCGTCGTTCCACGGACGAACCGAAATGGCATATCGTTCATCGCTGAACCCGATTTGCGTCCAGTTACCGTCCTCCTGTCCTGTAACCGTGACCGAAATCGGCTGTACCGCATCCGGAAATACCGTCGGATAATAGATTTTCGGCATCTCCTCATCCATGCATGCGGCAAGATTCTCATATTGCTTGCTGTGATCTCCATAATGAAAAACAACGTCGGATAAGTCCTGTACCGGTTCTGCGGTTTCTGCCACAGCAGGTGACGTTTCCGCCGATTCCTGCCCGGTCAGTCCCTGACTGCCGCCGCGCAATAGGATCACCGCGATCGGAAGAAGCAGAAGACACATAAACACCGCCGCCGCACCGACCAAAGCCCTGCGTACTGTCATCGGTTTTGTCTGCACCAAGGCATGTGCCTGCGGAACATAGTCAATTTCTTGGGCAAGTCGTGCAAGCTCCCGCCGCATCCGTCTGCCGCTCGGCTGACAGCTGCCCTGCTCGAGCGCGTCAAGCAGCTTTGTGCACAGATCGACTGTCTCCATGTCGGGCTCCTTTGCATCCAGTGCCGCGTCGATTCTCTGAATCAGCGCCGTCCGTAATGCGTTTCGTTTTTCTTCGTTCATAAGATTGGAATTGAATTTCATTTGAACTACACCTCCGTTCAATCAATAAGTCGTAAATTTGTTTGCTTTGTGACCGTTTTTTTGAAATTTTCCATGATTTGTTCAGAAGCCGAAGATTGATAACAGCAGTCTGATATACTTCATCAGTTTTTTCTGCATCCGTGAGCACCGCTTCCGCACGGCTGCAGGATGCATCTGCATCTGCTCTGCCAGTTCCTCATAGGAAAGCCCCCTCTGATACCGATCACAAAACAGCTCCCGCTCCGATTCCGTCAAATGCGCCAAAAGCTCAGCCAGCGCATCGGAAAATTCAATCTGCGCAATGGCGGCATCCGACCTGACAAGCGCATCCTCGCATTCGTCCACAGGGATATCCGTATTCCACTCCTGTGTGCGGTAAGTCTGACGATAATGGTCGGCGCAGACATTCTTTGCCACGCGATACAGCCATGCACGCACACTTGCGCGTTCTACCGCCCGATAGTTCTCACATAACCGCAGAAACACCGTCTGCGTCAGCTCATACGCTGTGTCATCGGTGTTCACATGTCTGCGGCAGTAGCAGTAGATTTCCTTGTAATAGCGCTCCGTTGTTTCGCCAAGCCAACGATGGTCTGTCATAGCGATCACCTCCCCTTCAATCAATCAGTCGGAAAACGTTGGATTTTGTGACATAAATTTTTGAAAATTCTGAAATTTTTGATATTTTATTTTCATAACAGGGTCAGTATATCATCAGGAACAGCATCTGTCAAGATGTTTGTATATCCGGAACACTGCGGACACAGTGACACAATTTTCAAAAACCCCCTTGCACAACACAAAAAAATATGTTATACTAATACCAACCAAATTATTAACCGAAAGGAAACATACCATGGGAAAAATTACATTTATGGGCGCCGGCTCGACCGTTTTTGCAAAGAACGTCCTCGGCGACTCCATGCTCTCCCCTGCACTGCGTGACTTTGAAATCGCGCTTTACGACATTGACGCAGAACGTCTGGAAGAATCCTATATTATGATCAATGCGCTGAACAAGAACATCAACGAAGGCCGCGCAACGATCACCAAGTTCCTCGGCGTCGAAAACCGCAAGGATGCACTCCGCGATGCAAACTTCGTCGTCAACGCAATCCAGGTCGGCGGCTATGAACCCTGCACCGTCATCGACTTTGAAATCCCCAAGAAGTACGGTCTGCGCCAGACGATCGCTGATACCATGGGTATCGGCGGTATCTTCCGTGCGCTCCGTACCATCCCCGTTCTCGAAGACTTCGCACGCGACATGCAGGAAGTTTGTCCGCGCGCATGGTTCCTCAATTACACCAACCCGATGGCAATGCTCGCAGGCTACATGCAGCGCTTTACGCCCATCAATACCATTGGTCTGTGCCACTCCACACAGGTTTGCTCCCGCGGCATCCTCGACGGTCTGGGCATCCCGTACACCGAACCGATCCGCGAACGCATCGCAGGTATCAACCACATGGCTTGGCTGCTTGAGATCGAAGACGCAGACGGTACCGACCTGTATCCCGCCATCAAGGAAAAGGCATTTGCAAAGCTGGCAGAAGCCGATGCAGGCAAGTCCGATTGCTATGACCTCGTCCGCTATGAGTACATCCGCCGCCTCGGCTACTACTGCACCGAGTCCTCCGAGCACAACGCGGAATACAACAACCTCTTCATCAAGTCCAAGTATCCCGAGCTGATCGACCGCTACAACATTCCGCTGGATGAATATCCGCGCCGTTGTGTCAACCAGATCGCAGGCTGGAAGAACGACCGCGAAAAGTACCTCACAGGCGACGTTTCCCACACCAGAACCCACGAATTTGCATCCTACATCATGGAAGCGATGACAACCAATGTGCCGATCAAGATCTGCGCAAACGTTTCCAATGCAGGCGGTGTCATCGAAAATCTGCCGCGTGAAGCATGTGTCGAGGTCAACTGTCTCGTCGACAAGACCGGTATTGAACCCTGCTGGCAGGGCAAGCTCCCGACGCAGCTCGCAGCGATGAACATGACCAACATCAACGTTCAGCTGCTGACCATCGAAGCCGCTGTCACCAAGAAGAAGGAAGCCATCTATCAGGCTGCCATGCTCGACCCGCACTGCTCGTCCGAGCTGACCATCGACCAGATTGTTGCAATGTGTGACGATCTCATCGAAGCACATACCGGCTGGCTCCCCGAATACAAGTAATCAAAAGCGAAAAACAGCGCATTCTCTGCGCTGTTTTTTCCATAAAGGAAAGGAAACTCCCATGAAATATCAAGTGATCCATCTCCGGGACGACGATCCCGATATTACGCTGACAGCATATGTTGCCGATGAAACCTGGAAGACGCGCGATGCGATGCTCGTCATTCCCGGCGGCGGTTACGGCTGTGTCTGCGATGACAGAGAAGGCGAACCGATTGCGCTGGCTTACCTTGCACGCGGTGTCAATGCGTTTGTTCTGAAGTATTCCGTCGGCAAAAAGGCGGTATTCCCGCGTCCGCTTGCCGATGCTTCCCTTGCCATGGCATACATCAAGGATCACGCAGAGGAATTCTGCATCGATCCCGACCGTGTCTTCTGTGTCGGCTTCTCCGCCGGCGGACACCTTTCCGCATCGCTCGGTACGCTCTGGCATTTAGACAGCGTTGACGCGATGACAGGTCTTCCGCACGGAAAGAACAAGCCCTGTGGCATGGTTCTCTGTTATGCCGTTCTGTCTGCCGGTCAGATGGCACACAAGGGCTCGTTCTACAACATCCTCGGCACGACCGAACCGACCGACGAGCAGCTCGACCTTTACTCCATCGAAAAGCACATCGATGAAAACACCGTTCCCGCGTTCTTAATGCACACAGCGGAAGATCAGGTCGTTCCCGTCGAAAATGCGCTTTACATGGCAGAAGCACTTTCTGCAAAGAAGGTTCCGTTTGAGATGCACATCTATCCCCGCGGCCCGCACGGTGTGGCACTCGGAAACTGGCTGACCTCCCGCGGCAATCCCGGCTACGACGATGCACAGGTTGAACGCTGGGTCGATGACTCCGTCTACTGGATGAAGCATATATAATGCATTTCATCCTCATTACAACATTGGAAAGGATGCTTTCACTCAGGTGAGAGCAACAGTTGAATGTTATGTCTAATCTGATTCAAGCTTGCCGTATGCAGTATCCCGAAACCATTCCGGTCGATATCGGAATCCTTCCCGCCGCCTGGTTGAAATATGGCGAGGAACTGCAGCGGCTCGTTGACGACTATCCGCAGTTTTTCGGCGGAATGAAAAAGGATCTGTCAAAGATCATCGAAAATCTGCCAGCAAGCTACCACAAGGGTACCTATATTGATGAATGGAACTGTGTATGGAGCAATCTTCATGACGGCAATGAAGCCATCGTCACGGGACATCCGGTGACATGCGAAGAAGATGTCTATTCCCTGCAGATTCCGTCGAACCGCAACGGACGGCTGCCGCACGGCTTTATGTATCTGCGTCTGCTCGATCTCTGCGGCTTTGAGGACGCGATGATTTATTTTGCGGAAGAGGACAAAACCATTGAGGTGCTGATCGATAAGGTGCTTGAATACAACATGTATCAGGTTGCCGCGATTTTGCCGCACATGGGTGATATCGTTTATTTCGGCGATGACCTCGGAATGCAGAAAGGGCTTGCCATCGGTGCGGAAAAGTGGCGCAAGTATCTCGGTCCGTGCTACCGCAAGCTGTACGGCATGATCAAGGCATACAAGCCCGACCAGCTCATCTATATGCACACAGACGGATGCATTTATGAAATCATACCCGACCTTGTCCGGTGCGGTGTTGACATCATCAATCCGCAGTACCGCGCCAACGGACTTGACAATCTCGTCCGTGTCTGCCGAAAAGAGCAGATCATCACGATCAACCTCGACCTTGACCGACAGCTGTTCCCGCTGGCAACCCGCTCCCAGCTGTTTGACCATGTCGGCGAATGTGTCGAATCGCTGTACATGCCCGCAGGCGGACTCGGTCTGAATGTCGAATTCAATTATGACATGCCGCTGGAAAATATGGCAGCTGTGCTTGACGCCGTTGAGAAATACCGTCATTACAAGGGATAACATACAAAAAAAGGACTGCTGCAAGCATTGCACTTGCGGCAGTCCTGTGATTTTTCAGAGAGAATTATTCGGGCTTCTTTTCCAGCTTCAGCGGATAATCACCGAGATGCTCCATCTTGAAGCCGTTTGCCTTGTATGCTTCGTAGTCGAAGGCATCGAGTTCATCCATCGCCAGCTTGTGGAACTCATAGAAGTTGTACCACCATTCATAGCCGGAACCGAGCTCTGCATTCAGATATGCATCGGCAATATCACAGCCCATCGCAGGCGCGACATAGAACGCACCCATGGCAAGAACATTGACGCCGTTGCCGGTGATGGCACGCAGCGCCGCGGGAACGCTTTCGACAACACCCGCATGGACGCGCGGACACTTGGATGCTGCGATATGGATACCCATACCGGTACCGCAGAACAGCAGGGCACGTTCAAAGTTGCCCTCTGAAATCTGTGCACCGACGCGAAGACCGACGCGGTGGAACATATTCTCGGTGTCCTCCACATTCGGATCGGTCACACCGAGGTCGGTGATCTTCCAGCCCTTTTCACGCAGATGCGCACAGACTGCTTCCTTCAGCGGATAGCCTGCAAAGTCAGCACCGACGACCAGATATTTGTCTTTGACAGTTTTCATAAGTATACCTCTTTTCCTGTTTGAATGACGATCATGATTGGATTTCTCCGTTAAATTCATTATATCACAGGAGCGCGACTTTGTCAAGGGATTATGTGATCCCGCTCTTTCACCATTTTGACGGGTTTTACCAATCAATAGCCCCCCTTCATCGAAATGACGGAGGGAGGTATATGAATCAATGACGACTGCCCGTGAAATTGGATTTCTTCATCGTTAGTCCATATAATTTCCGCAAACCTCTTGCCCTAAAAGATATCCTTTGTAAGCATCAATCTTAAAGAACTCTTTTGAATTATCAATAATATCAAAAGAGTAACCAAGCCCGACAAATTTCTCGTAATGCTCATTGGGTGTAAGATTGATACAGAAAAGAGGTCTGTGGCAAGTCATTGCCATAGTAAAGTCTGTTATCACCATAAACAGCCAAACGATAAAGATAATTAGAATAATCTTTTTGATACCTTTTTTCTTTTTCATACAATCACACTCCTTTGTCAATTGGAATTAGCTTACTTCTTACCTTTTGCAAGGAATGAAACAACAGTTGTAATGAATGCTCCTTATTTCTTTACACACAAATATGGCCCTAAGTAATCTTCGTGTGTGCGTACATAAGTCCATGAAAAATCTTTAGCCACAATATACACATCACTATTTCTGTCTTTATCAACTTTTTTTGCTGAAATCTTATCTATAACAGATACGCCTTCAATGTGGTTCGCATATCCATCATAAAATCTAATTGCTTCTGTATAGTTCATAGCATCAAATGCAGTTCTTGCTTCGTCGCCTTTGATACAAGGAACATTTCCCCAAGTAAATAGATGCCATAAAAGATTGCCGTGTGAAGTTACATGGTCTACAATCATTTTTTTATCAACACCCTTGCCAAAGACAGAAAGCCATTTTTCAATTAGTTCACTATTATCCATAATCAAATTTCCTCCTGTCAAATTCAAGTTTGTCTAACCGCTTACTCGGTGGCAACGGCTTTGCACAAGGAGCACACCAACTCGTCAAAAATCACCTGCTCCAATGTACCACGGGACTCAATGTAATAGAAATCCTCACCCTGCTCAAATGTTGCAGTATAAACAGCAGGAGTGGTCTTTTCCTTGCCAGAGGCAGTTGTGCGTGTTCTTTCAGGCACAACTGTTGCACAGACTTCAACGCCATTGATAGTTGAATAAACCATTTCCTCATATTCAAAGTCATAATCAATCATAGGCTTTGCACCGAAAGACACCTCAACCCAAATGCCAGGACGAGTTGTGCTGTCACCATCTTCTCTGCCTGTAACAATTACGCCTAAAATCTCACCCGTGTCTTTGTTTTGGACTGTTGTGTACGAAAAATCAAAAGGTTTCATACCCTTTGGCATGGCTTCGTAAATGTTATATCCAAGTTGTTCGGCTATTTCTACAATATCAGATTCTACGGTAATGGCTTTGGAATCAACAGAAGCAGCTCCACTCATAACAGAGGACACTTCATTGTAGTTCAAAGCGATTTGGTGGGCTGGCTCTGCATTGTGAGCAAAGAGGACACCCACAACCACAAGGCACAGACAAGCAGCCATAGCACCCCATTTAACCCAAACGGGGCGGGACTTCTTCTTTGTGTTTATAGCCATACCGACAGCAGCAACTTTCTGCTCGTCCACCTCACCAATTATATTAAAGAGTTCTTATTTCTTAATAGGTCATAATCCCTTTCTTTAAGATAATTTTTCAGTTTGCTACGGATACGATTGAGGGTGACAGATACATTCCCCTCACTCATACC
>JAFYTT010000136.1 GCA_017558715.1 Clostridia bacterium
AACAACATGAAACCGATCTCCAATCAGAATTATATCCCCCGCGGAAATCTTGCCGCACGTGCGGGACTGCTTGCCGCGCGGCTGGAAATGCGCGAATACCGTCCCGAAACCGTCCTTAATATGGATCAGGCGGGATGGCCTGGCGACTGGGAGGGCAGAACCATTCTTGCCCTTGTCCGCATCGCCGAAACCACAAAAAAGGAACCTGCGTATCTGCATGAGATCGTCGATATCGTACTTTCTGCCCGCAATGAGCGCGGTTATCTCGGTCCGATCTATGACGGTACCACGGATGGCGGCGCACTTGTCAACGAACAGCAGCTGTCGGGACATGCCTGGCTTCTGCGCGGTCTTTGCGCATACTACGGCTATACCGGACGCAAAGACGTCTATGACGCGGCACTGACCATCGGACGCAATCTGTTTTTGCCGGTCAAGGATTTGTATGCCGCATATCCGATTCGTCCCGAAGAACGTGTCGGCGGCGGCGAGATGTCCGGTCACAGTGCGGCTGTCGTCGGCAAATGGATCATTTCCACCGATACGGGCTGTGCCTATATTCCGCTGGACGGCGTGAGTGCGCTCTATGAGATGACGCAGGATGCGGAAATCGGCGCACTGCTCGATGTCATGATCGAAAACTTCCTCAAAATCGACTTCCTCGGTATCTGTGTGCAGACCCACGCGACTCTGACAGGCACACGCGGCATTTTGCGTACCTATCGCATGACGAAAAACGAAACGTATCTCGCGGCGGCGAAAAAGCTGTTTTCCATGTATACCGAGCACGGTATGACCGCCAACTATGCCAACTACAACTGGTTCGGTCGTCCCGAATGGACGGAACCGTGTGCCATCATCGACTCCTTCCTCTGTGCGATGCAGCTGTATGCCGAGACCGGAGAGTACGACTATCTGACGCTTGCCCAGCGCATTTACTACAATGGCATCGGCTTCGGTCAGCGTGAAAACGGTGGCTTTGGCTGCGACAATTGTCTCGGTGCTGTCGGTGTGGAAAACAACCGCATTCTGCGCCTGCACTGTCCCGAGGCGTACTGGTGCTGCACGATGCGCGGTGGTGAGGGACTGGCATCGGTCGCCGAATATGCGTATCTGGTTGACGGCAATACTGTCATTGTACCGTACTTCTCCTCCTCTGATGCGGCAATTCCGGTCGGCGGCGGTGTTCTGTCACTTTCCCAAAAGACCGCATATCCGTATGACGGCCATGTGAGCTTCACGGTGCGGGAAAATACCGTCGGCAATCCGATCACGCTGTCCTGTTATGTACCCGCTGCCGCACACAATCTGACTGTTTCCGGCGCGGATTACACATACGAAAACGGCATGCTCAACATCGTTGTAACCGCACAAACCTCGTGCGTCACATTGGACTTTGCCATTCCCTACAGCGTGGAATCCCCGGTCGGTGTCCACAATGAAAAGGTCGGCGTTTATACGATTTTCCGCGGCAATCTGATGTACTCCGTTACAACAGACGAGATGCTGGACTGCTCGTGGGCAGATCTGATCGCAGGAAAGGTCGAGGGTGTTACGCTCCGTCCGCTGTTCGATGCTTACGAAACAGATCACGCGCCGCGTCAGGTTCTGTTCTCATGAGTGAGAAACAACGCCTGCATGCGCTCGATGCGATCCGCGGCATTACCCTGCTTTCCATGATCGCTTACCACGCGATGTGGGATCTTGTCTATATGTTCGGCGTGCGCGCGGACTGGTACCGATCGGATGCGGCGCATCTCTGGCAGCAGAGCATCTGTTGGACGTTCATTCTGCTCTCGGGCTTTTGCCATGCTCTTGGCAGAAAGCCGTGGAAGCGGGGACTCATCGTCTTTGGCGCATCGGTCATTGTCAGTGCGGTGACGCTGATCTTTATGCCCGATCAGAAGATTCTGTTCGGCGTGCTCAATCTGATGGGACTTTCGATGCTGATGATGGCGGTCCTTTCCAAGCCGTTTGCGCATGTCAATCCGTATCTCGGTGCGGTGCTGTCGTTTGTCATCTTCGGTCTGACCAAGACAGTACAGAGAGGTGTGCTGATCGTGTTCGGTCATGAAATTGCGGTTTTGCCCGAGGCGCTGTACGCAAACGACATTACCGCGCTCTTTGGCTTTCCCGGTCCCGGCTTTTATTCCACGGACTATTTTCCGCTGATTCCGTGGTTTTTCCTCTATGTCACGGGATGGTTTCTGTACCGTATTTTTGAAAGACGCGGTTGGCTCGGTATCTTTGCAAAACCGAGGGTTCCCGTGCTTGGGTTCATCGGACGGCATACCCTGCCAATCTATATGGCGCATCAGCCGGTGATTTATGCGGTATTGACCGTGGTGTTTTCGATTCTGAAATAAAAAATACGATCCTTCTTTTGTCGCTTGTGCGCGGATAAAAGAAGGATCGTTTCTTATATTTTGTTAATCGTGGAATGAATATATCGCAGGCTCGTTGAACGTGCTGTTTGTATACATCATAATGACAAGATCGGGTTTGGTTTCCAATAAATGCTGTGTGACCGAGCCTTCAAACTCGCGCAGGTCGATCATGTCGATTTTCCACACCGCCGTGGACAGAAACGCTGTGAACGGAAGTGCAAAGGAATCCTTGATGATCGCGATGTGCAGATCGTTGTCGGCAAGACGGTTTTCGATAATCAGCTCTCCGTAGTCGTACTGAAAATACGACGCATAACGGTTGGCGGAAACATCTTCTGAATATAACAGCGAATCGCGCACCATCGTCTCATGAAACGTACCTGTCCAGTACGGAACCTCGGTCGAGGATGGCGGATAATAGACATTGTAGGCGGTATCGAAACGCGGTTCCAGATAGGTGTAATCATCCAGTCCCGCAAGCTCTTCACCGATGCGCCGTCCGATCGAACCCAGGAATGACTGCGGTTGATAAAGTGCCTGCCAGCTGTCGTATTCGCCGAGCGATGGATTCAGCGACCATCCGAAGCGATCATTGAGATAGGGCAGTGTGACGCGGAATGCTTCAAACGCCGTTTCTGTCGTCCAGTGATGGTCGGTACGGTAGAACTGGGTTTCGGGCGCGATACCGCGGGATGCAAATTCCTCGGCAAATGACAATACTTCAACGCCGTGGGTTCGCAGAGCATCTCTCATTGCAGCGGCGTTGTCCGTGCTTGCGTAGTCGATGCCGGGCGGGTAATCGGTATAGCCGTCGATTTCCTTGGTCGGGGACTGGAAATAAAGAAACGGAATGTCAGCGTCGGCAAGGTCATCGCGCAAGGCGGCAACGGCATCGGCATACGGTGCGGCATCTGCGGGAAGTGTGTTGAAATGGAGCTTGTCGTCGCGATCCAGAATCAGATAACCGACGCCCGCATCTTCATATACCGTGGCACCGAACAGTTTCTGTGTTTTGCCGTAAACCCAAAGAAAGTCGGAAAAGCCGAAAATGCCATCATCAAACGCCTGTGTCAGACGGGTTTTGTATGGCGGGATTTCTCCCGTGATCTCATCTGCGGTCGGCGAAAACAGTGATATACGGTTTTGGTGAATGGTAGCTGCACCGATAACGACCATGATGCCAATGGTCACAACCGTTGTGACAGTGCTTGCCAGTCGGCTTGTAAAACGGGTGAATTCTGTGTGTTTCATATCAGAAATTGAAATAGATAAACGGATTGTACGTACTCTTGAGCAGATATGCTGTGCAGATCAAAAACAGCGACAGCATCAGAATCGGATAGAGGATGTCACAGATGACAGGAATCACGGCGGTTGTCTTGTTTTCCCGCAGGGTATTCATAACGCGGCGCAGATACGGCAAAAGCGGCGCGGAGAACACGATTGCCGCAAGATAATAGACCGCCTTCTGTGCAAGAAACAGCAGAGCTGTGGAGTCTCCTGTAACACCGCCGCCGAACAGAACCTTGAAATAAGAGAGCACCAGCGGAAGATTTTCCGCACGGAACAGCACCCAGCCAAAGAGAACTGCAGTCATTGCATACAGCCATGCGGGAATCTTTTTATAAAAGGGAAGCGTTTCGTTCTGTTTGATGTGTTCCGAAAAGAACAATTTTTCCGCGGTCAGCAGAAGGAAGAACCAC
>JAFYTT010000137.1 GCA_017558715.1 Clostridia bacterium
CGCCGCATCGGTCACAGACATGGAACTGTTTGCCTGACAGTCTCGGATGGGTATCGGTGTGATTGCCGATCTCATGCCCTTCCGCCTCCTCACGCAGCAATAGCTCAGGGTTGTTCCTTGCCTGTGATCCGACGACAAAAAACGTCGCATGGACCCCCTCCTCCTTCAAATAATCAAGAATATCAGAGGTGTAGAGTGCACTCGGTCCGTCATCAAACGTCAATGCAATTTTCATACAGTCATTGTCGTGATGGCGGAACACATTCTCATCGGTCATCACGCTGTAGGTCGGTACCGTTTTCTCATGGTCTTGGCACAGCTCATCCAGCGTCCCGAATCGGTAGCCCTCCTCCTCCCAAGCACACAGAAGCCGGTCAAGAATCGCCGCATTGGTCGATGAGGTCGGATGCAAAAGCAGAACCATGCCGTTGTGCGTATGGTCAAGAATGGTTTTGATCGCCGTATCGGGATCGGGCTGTTTTTCATTGTCCCAGTCGGCATAAGCAAATGACCAGAACACGGTCTTGTAGCCTGCCTCTTTGGCACGCCGCAAAACGGTTTCATTAAATTTTCCCTCCGGCGGGCGGAAATACGGTGCGATGTCACAGCCCACAACTTCCCGATAAAGGGATGCAAGACCGTCAAGCTCCGCACGGAACGCATCTGCATCCAGCGTCGTCATATCGGGGTGATTGGCGGAATGATTGCAGACTGTGTGACCGCCCTTTGCCATCCGCCGCACAAGCTCTGGCTCCGCCTTGACAAGATGCGACAGCACAAAAAACGCGCCCTTTGCTTTGTGTGCATCAAGAACATCGAGGATTTTCGCGACATTGCCGTTTTCATATCCCGCATCAAAGGTCAGATAAATGACAGGATCTTCTGCATCCGCATGACGGTCAAGGTAGTATCCGTCATATTGATCGATCATCGCAAGCGGGGCATCAAGCGGCGGCTGTGAGTGATCTTCTGTTTTTTTGATATACCAACCGACCGTCCCGTCATCACGCGCATCGGTACCGATGAAAAAGAGAGGAATCAAAAGAGAAAACACACAGACAAACGCAATACCGCACCTTCGAATGACCTGTTGTATACAATGCATAAATCTATCTCCTTTCTGTCGTCTTTGGTCTTTTTTGACCGCAGATAGTCTTCCGCAAACTGCTCGCAAAAACCGCGGTAGATTTTGTCGGATTGCAAGCAGATTTCCGAAAGAGAAAATCCTTTCCGTTTTTCTTGACAAATCTTCGTAAATAAGATATACTATGAACATCAAAAAATCCTACGTCTGTCCCGACGCGCACGAAAAGAACTTTCCCATCGAAAGGAACGGTATCCCCATGGAACACACAGAACAGATTCTCACAGCACAGCTGGAAGCGTCCCCGATCATTGCCGCTGTCCGCACACCCGAAGCGCTCAAACGTGCCTGTCGGACGGAGATCGGCACGGTATTCATTCTGCACGCGACACTGTCCGATCTTGCAGAACAGGTACATTTTGCCAAAGATGCGGGAAAATCCGTTTTCATTCATGCCGATCTTGTGGAAGGATTATCGACAGATGCGGCTGCAGTCCGTTATCTGCGTGATGTTACCGATGCAGACGGTCTGATTTCCACACGCTCTTCTGTCATCCGCGCAGCAAAGGAATGCGGTTTTCTGACGGTTCAGCGGTTTTTCGTTGTAGACTCGCAGGCGTTGGAAGCAATTGAACGTACCGTATCCCAGACACATCCGGACTGTATTGAGCTGATGCCGGGAATACTGCCGACGGTGGTTTCCCGCCTGCACGCAAAGCTTCCTATGCCGGTGATTGCCGGTGGTCTTGTAGAGACCAAGGAACAGGTCATATCTCTGCTGTCGGCAGGCGCAAGCGGCATCTCCACGGGACGGGAAGAACTCTGGACATTATAAAAACAGATTGATCTTTTTACAGAATTCGCATTTCTTGTGTGAAATATCACAAATTCTCATTGACATTACCTGTAATTTCTGATAAAATATAGTAAAATTCGAACAGATGATAAGGAGAGCTCTCATGTATACCAGAACTCGTATTTCCGCCGCACTGATCACACTCCTGCTCATGCTCCCGACAATCACCGCATGCGGTGAAACCACCCCCTCGACAGCCGTCGATACCGGTGCTGTGTCCGAGACCGCCGCAGTAACAGAAGCGGTAACCGAACAGGTCATTGACTGGAAAGCATCCGGCATTGAAGCAACAGACTGGAACGGCCGTACCTTTACCGTACTCAACGAAGACAATGCCAACCTGTACCACGCATGGTATTCCGTTGCACCTCAGGCAACCGACGGCGAAGTGCTCAACGATGCTCTGTATAACCGCAACCAGACCATTGAGGACGTATTCAATGTCGATATCATTGAAGTCCGTTCCGCATCGATTCAGGCAGACCTGCGCAAGGCAGTCAGTGCAGGGGATGCATCCTACGACGCCTCCCTTGACCAGATCACACGTCATTTTGCGCTGGCACAGGAAGGCATGCTGCTCGACTGGTATGAGCTGCCGTACATCAATCTGAAAGCGGACTGGTGGGATAAATCCGTCATCAATCAGCTGACTTACAAAGATAAGCTGTTCTTCTGTATCGGCGATATCTCGCCTGTCACCAATGTCCGTGTATACTCGCTGGTCTTCAACAAAGATATGTGCCGCGAGCTTGGCATCGATATGCCGTATCAGTACGTTCTGGACGGCAAGTGGACCATCGACGTCTTCAATCAGTACATCACCAATGTCAACAAGGACATGAACGGTGACGGTGTCATGAATTACGACGACCGCTGGGGCTATTTCTCTCAGGACGGCAACTCGTTCATGACATACATTGCCGGCGGAGGACGTGTCGTTTCGATCAATGACAACAGCGAAATGGAGCTTGTCATGATGGAAGACCGCAACATCAACCTCGCCATCAAGGCACTGGAAATTACCATCGACGAAACCAAAACACTGATGGCTGACCAGTATGTCAAGGATCACGGCAACCAGTGGCCCGCAGCTTCCGCATGGTTTGCATCCGGCGGTGCGCTGATGCGTTCCTCTGTCTTTGAACCTGTCCCGCGCGACTACCGTTCCATGGATACCGACTTTGGTATTCTGCCGTATCCGAAGCTGGACGATGCACAGGAAACCTATTACACACCGGCTGAAGAAATTTCCCGTATGTTTGCCGTCCCCAAGACTGCCGATCCCGAATTTTCGGGCATGATGCTGGAGGTTCTTGCGGCACAGTCCGTCTCTACCGTTTCCCCGGCATTCTACGATGTCTGTCTGGAAGGTAAATCCGTCCGCGACAATGAATCTGCCGCAATTCTCGATATCATCTTTGCAAACAAGATTTTCGACTACGGTCTGGTCGCCGATGTCGCCGGATTCAAGACCATGATGAAGAGCCTGGAATCAAAGGATTCCACGGATGTTGCTTCCACCTTTACAACGGCTGTTAAAAAAGCCGAAACCGTTATGAAGAAAATTGCCGCTAAAATCGACGCTTTGGAATGATTACGGAGTAAAATATGAACACTACATCTCTCGATACCCTGTGTGCCGCACTTTGTTATGCAGCGGGCGTAGATGCCCCCAAACAGGCGGCTGATGCCAATGCCGCGCTGTGTGCGTATCTGGATGCACAGGGTGCCGCCGGCAAATGTGACCGCATTTTTATGTACAATCCCGATGCCGTCGCGCATTGGATCTCTGACAAATACCCCGACTTCATCGCTGAGGTCAAAAAGCTCGCACCGCAGGCATTGCCGCTCAAAGCGGTCATGCCGTCGGTCACCCCTGTCTGCTTCGGTACAATGTATACCGGTGCCCAGCCTGAGGTTCACGGCATTCGCTCTTATACGAAGCCTGTCATCACCATCGACACGATCTTTGATGCGATGCTTCGCGCAGGAAAGAAGTGTGCCATTGTCTGTACCGACGGCGATTCCCTGTCTCGCATCTACAACGAACGCGATATGGATTATTTCTACTATCCGACGCTGGATGAGGTCAACGCCAAGGCAGCAGAGCTGATTCTGGAAGACAAGCACGATCTGATCGTTGTCTACAACGGCAACTATGACTCGACCATGCACCGATGGGGCACCGAGCATCCGCTTTCCCTCGGCGCACTCCGTGCAAACTCCCATACCTTTGCCATGTTTGAAGCGCTGATCCGTTCCCACTGGCAGAATCATAAAACACTGCTCGGCTTTGCGATGGATCACGGCTGTCATGACATCGACGGCGGCTGCGGCTCGCACGGTCTTGACATGGACGAAGACCTCGACATTCTCCACTTCTACAGCATAATCTGATCCAAAGGAGCCACAATGAAACTCTGTTATTTTGCCGCCGCTGACGGTATTGAGACCTATCAGTTGCATGAAGACGACACCCTGACGTTATTTGATCGCTATTCCGCCGCCCATCCCATGTATTTTTCCTATGACAGCGGACGGCTGTTTGCGCTGCTGCGCGATCCCGCAGGAAACGGTGAATCCGCCGTATTGCCGCTGTGGGTCGATGACGCAGGACTGCCGACTGATCCGAGCCCGTCTGTCCCGTCAGGAGGACGTGAGGGCTGTCATCTTTGTGTGCTTGACAACGTCGTTTATGCCGCCAATTATTCCTCGGGCAGCATCGCGCGCATCCCGCTGGACGGATCACCGTCAACGCTTCTCACACACGAGGGACACGGCATTCGTCCTGACCGTCAGGAAATGGCGCACACTCATTTTATCGCACCGATGCCGGGTGACCGTTATCTTGCCGTCTGTGATCTGGGGCTGGATCGGGTGTTTGTCTATGACCGCGATCTGAATCCGATCTCCGAGGCACACTTCCCCAACGGATGCGGTCCGCGCCATCTGTGCTATTCTCCCGACGGGCAATATGCATACTGCGCAAACGAGCTGTCCTCCACCGTTTCGATTCTGTCCAGCAACGGTGAAAACGGCACATTCACGCATCTGTCCCATCTCACAACCCGTGCCGCATCGCATAAGGACAACGACAATTACCCCGCCGCCATCCGCTGTGACGGAAGCTATGTCTATGTGTCCAATCGCGGAGATGACGATGTCGCGGTGTTCCGCATGGAAGATGGCGGTTCATCTCTCACACCGATTGCCAACCTGTCGACAGGCGGTCATTGGCCGCGCGACATCTGGGTTGATGGCGATCTTCTCTTCTGCACCAATGAACGCTCCGACAACATCACGGTATTCCGTATGACAAAAGATCGTACCGATGCCGTATTGATGCAGGAAATCCGCGAGATTTCACAGCCGATCGCCATTCTGGTTGTGTAACGTTTCACATCATCTTCTCTTTTTGTGTATCGTTACACAAAGAAAGGAATGTCTATGGCACTATCCGCAGTCATGATTCTATTCCCCATCGTATCTGCTGTCATCATCATTGCCACAGCAGTCATCGTATCCCACCATATGCGCAGCTGATCTGTCGTATTCCCACTTCATTGATTCCACCAAGGAGACCCTCCATGATCCGTCCCATCCGTATCGACGATATTCCTACATGTGTATCGTTATACAATCGCTATATCACCGACACCACCGTCACGTTTGAATTTGATCCGCTGACAGAGGAACAGTTTGAAAACCGTGTCCGCCGCATCACACAGAACTATCCGTATCTCGTCTATGAAGACGACACAACAGGACAGGTGCTCGGCTACGCCTATCTTGACTGTTATTCCGAGCGAAAAGCCTATCGTTTTACCTGTGATCTGTCGATTTACCTTGCTATGGACGCACGGGGACGCGGCATCGGACGTATGCTGTATGAAGCCATCGAAGCGGAAGCTTACCGCCGCGGCTTTTACACCGTCGTTGCGATCGTAACAAGCGAGAATACAGCATCCATGGCGTTCCATGAGGCGATGGGATTTGTTAAAATGGCGGATTTTGAGAACATGGGACACAAATTCGGTCACTGGCTTGGGGTACGCTATTACAGAAAAAACCTGCGCCAACCCTCGCTGTCCGGTGAAACAGACGAGCTATTGCCGCAGGAATCAAAATTTATCATCGAATAAAAGACACGGTATCACTCCGATTCATGGATGATACCGTGTTTTCTTACATTGTTATTGCTTCATTGCCCGCCGCATTTCACGCACTACACCGATACCGATCGGCAGGGAGATGACAAATGAGATCACATCAGCCGCCGCCTGCGCACATTCCAGTCCCACAAGCGGACCGATACCGCACAGCTGCAGGACTGCCGGCAGGATGAACACCATCGGAATGAACGCAAGTCCCTGTCTTGCCATCGCAACAACCGTTGCACGGAATGTCATACCGATGTTCTGCAGCATCATGTTGCACAGCATAACCCATGCCTGCAGCGGAAATACCACCAACTGCGTGCGGAAAGTAAACGCCGCAATCTCTGCAGAAAGTGCTGTCGATCCGGCAACCGCGTCGGTAATCGGAACAGCAAACACATAACCGACCACAGAGAAAATCACCAATGCTACAGCGGCGGTTTTCACACAGAAGAAGAACGCATCGAGGACGCGGTCATACTTCTTTGCGCCGTAGTTGAATCCACAGACCGGCTGAAAGCCTTGACCGAAACCGATCAACGCACTTGCCATGAACAGCGTGATCTTGGAAACACCCGTCATTGCCGCCTGCACCGCATCAATCATGACACCGTCAAGCAGGAACAGACCGACCGCGTGGTTCAGACATGCCGTTGCGACACTCGCAAGTCCCTGTCTGGCAAGCGACGGAAGACCACCCTGAATGATGCCGCGGAAATAGGAAAGACGGATGCGGCTCGGCTTGATGCGGATCGTATCGGAACGCAGCATACCGACGGTCAGTAAAAGAAAACTGACACACTGAGAAACAGCTGTTGCCAATGCAGCACCGCCAACACCCATGCCAAGCCCGATCGGCATGATAAACGCACCGCCGAACAGCGCGTCTCCCGAACCGAAAATGAACAGCGGGTCGAGCACACAGTTGAGCACCGCGCCTGTCGTCAAACCGACCATCGCAAACATCGCATTACCCTGCATACGAAGCTGGTTGTTGATAACAATTGCGCCGCATTGGAGCGGACAGGAAATCAGAATCCAGCGCATATAGTCGATGGTGGAAGCAAGTGTCGCCTCGGTCTTGGCTCCGAGCAAAACGCCGAGCGGCTCCAGAAACAGAAGCCCTAAAACAGAGATGGACAGTCCGAAAACAACCGCGTAGAAAAAGCCGGTGGATGCCATCGTTTCCGCATCGCGCATATCACGTCTGCCGAGCGCACGGGAAATGTGGTTACCGGAGCCGTGACCACAGAAGAAGCCGAACGCCTGAATGATCGACATCAACGGCAGAACAACACCGACCGCCGCAACCATCGAGTCACTTTCCAGCTGTCGGACGAACAGCGTATCGACGAGGTTATAAAACGTCGTAACGAGCATC
>JAFYTT010000138.1 GCA_017558715.1 Clostridia bacterium
GACGGCGTGCTCCATGAGATCTCCACCATCCCCGGTGTTAAGGAAGATGTCTGCGAGATCGTGCTCAATGTCAAGGGTATTACTGCTAAGCTGTACAGCGAAGGTCCCAAGACTGTCATTATTGACATGACCGGTTCCTGCAATGTCTGTGCAGGCGATATCAAGCAGGATGGCGATATCGAGATTCTTAACCCGAACCATCATATTGCAACCGTCAACGAAAATGTTCGCTTCTACATGGAGCTGACCTTCGATCACGGTCGCGGATATGTGTCTCAGGAAAAGAACAAGCAGCTCGGCGCGGCTCAGCTCTGCCCCGGTCTGATCTATATCGATTCCATTTACACACCTGTTTATAACGTCAACTACGCAGTTGAAAACACCCGTGTCGGTTCCAGAACCGACTACGATAAGCTGACGCTCGAAGTGCTCACAAACGGAACAATTTCCGCGAAAGAGGCAATATCGCTTGGAGCCAAGATACTCAACGAACATCTCAACCTCTTTATTGACCTCTCTGATGAGGCAAAGAAGGCAGAGATCATGGTTGAACGCGAAGAAACCATCAAAGAAAAGGTCCTTGAGATGACCATTGAGGAGCTTGACATGTCTGTCCGCAGCTTCAACTGTCTGAAGCGCGCAGGCATTGATACGGTCGGAGACTTGACAAACAAGACTGAGGAAGATATGATCAAGGTCAGAAACCTCGGTAAGAAGTCTCTTGAAGAAGTTGTCCAGAAACTTCACTCCCTCGGCCTGGATCTGAAGAAGGACGACGAATAAAGTAAACACAGGGAACATCCTGTCCCCGCGTGTTAGTTAGGAGGAACCAAAACATGCCCGGAACCAGAAAGCTTGGCAGACCCACTGCACATAGAAATGCAATGCTCAGAGGTATGGTTACCTATCTGCTCGAAAACGGTCAGATTGAAACCACGCTGACGAGAGCAAAAGAGGTCAGATCTATGACCGAAAAGATGATCACGCTCGGCAAGAAGAACACCCTTGCTACCAGACGTGCGGCTCTGGCATACATCACCAAGGAAGATGTTGTCAAGAAGCTGTTTGATCAGATTGCTCCCGAATACGCTGACAGAAACGGCGGCTACACCCGTATCTACAAGATGGGCCCGCGCCGTGGTGACTGCGCAGAAATGGCAATCATCAAGCTCGTTGCAGACGAAAAGGCTGTCAACGAAGCTCCTGCTGCAGAAGCAAAGAAGGAAGAAGCAGCTGACGCTGAATAATCCTGCTGTGCTTGCATAATAGCATAAAATTCGCCTCGGTCATCATGACCGGGGCGTTTTTGTATTGATTCAAGAGGAAAAAGACAACGGACCCGATATCGGATCCGTTGTTTTATGTGTTAAGATTCCTGTGTGAATGCATCGATTGCAGACTGTACATCTTTTGCGGATTGCTTTGCAACGCTTTCCAGTACAGAAACGATATTGGTGGAACGCTCGTTGAAGGCACCCTTCACCTTGCTGAACGTATCGCCCCAACGGAAGAAGTAGCCGATGTCGTACATCTGATTTGCGAAGATCAGTTCGAGCATTTCTGCACTTTCCTCATCACGGATGGACTTGGTCATAACCTGAATGTCATTAAAGACAGGGGTTATTTCCTGCATACCACGTGCGCTGTATGCTTCCAGAATCAGACCCGCACGGTCAGTATCGGAGACAGTGATCGGGACAGAGACAAGTGCTGTGGAATAGGCATTGGTGTTGGAATAGTAGTTTTCCTGCGTTTCATCGAGTTTGGGCAGCGGAATAATACCGAAATTGATGTCGGAGCTGCGCATATCGATGATGTTGTAAACAAGACACCAGTCATAGAGGCTGTTGCCGCTTGCGAAGATGCTGACACCCTGCGGGTTGTTGTCGACAGCGACGTTGAAGGAGTATGCCTTGTTCGCAAGCTCGACGATCTTGTTGAAAGAGTTGACGAAGTGCTCGCTCATTGCGCAGTATTCCGGTTCACCCTTTGCGTTGATCTGACCGACGACGCTGCCGGTAGCATGCATCAGAGAGTATCCGGCGTCGGTCCAGAAGGAGAAGCCCCAGCGGTCAGATCCGTCCATGGTACCGTCACCGTTGATGTCGCCGGCGACCAGCTTGCAGTGAGAGATCATCTTGTCCATGGTCCAGGTACCGTTTCTGACAGCATCATACGGGCTGTCGATATCATACTGCTCCAACATGTCTTTGTTGAAGGCAAGAACTGCGGTACTGCGGTTATCGATGGTTGTGATATCGCCGACGGAGAAATAGACACAGTCATAGAAGGACAGCATGCTGTTGACATTCTGATCCCACCAAGGCTTGGAGAGATCGATATGTTCGACGGTGGTCAGATCGAGCAGATAACCGCCCAGTGCAAGACCGCTCTGACAGTAAGGTGTGGTCAGAATGACATCCATATTGCTGTCGCCGCTCATGACCATCTGAGAAACCATTTTGTACATTTCACTGCCGGTGGGAGAGCCGCCGCCGTCGCCGCACCATATATGATCGATATCGATGTTGTAAGTCATTTCGATGTATTCGTTACGATAGTAGACGGCATCATTGAGCGGATCGCCGTCCGTAGCTTCTGCTGTGATGTCGTTGTAATCGCCGTCTGTACCGCGCATCGCAAAAATGAACTTCTCACCGCCGAAGTCCGCCGCCGGAAGTCCGGGATCACAGATCAGTTTATCATCGGTTACAGTCGTATCAGCGGTGGAGGCAGCGGCTGTGGTATCGGATGTTTCGGTACCGGAATCAGCGCAGGATGCCAGTCCGCAGATAAGAATTGCTGTGGATAGAAGCAGAGGTGTCACTCGTAGTTTCATATCAAGAACTCCTGTTGTGAATTTTTGTTTATATTATTATAAAGGGAAAACATTTCCAAATTGTGAATAAATGGTAAATAAGATTGGAATCACAATAGTTTTGCCGAAAAACACGAAAAAATTTTTGGGAAATTCAAAAAAACTATTGCAAAATTCTCAAAAATAAGGTATTATATATATGATATATATTCGGATTATAAAATCGGATATGAAATAATTTTTCACATGGAGGAAACTCACAATGGCAGAAAGAAAAGTAAGAATTGGTATTATTGGTTGCGGCGGTATTGCAAACGGCAAGCACATGCCCTCCCTGAAGAAGGTTCCGGAAGCAGAAATGGTTGCGTTCTGTGACCTCGTTGAGGAAAGAGCAATCAAGGCAGCAAAGGACTACGGTACCGCTGACGCAAAGGTTTATACCGATTACAAGGAACTGCTCAAGGACGAAACCATCGAAGTCGTTCATGTCCTGACTCCCAACCGTGCACACAGCTTTATCACTGTTGATGCGCTGAACGCAGGCAAGCATGTTATGTGCGAAAAGCCGATGGCAATCAACTCCGAAGAAGCACTCAAGATGATCAACGCGGCTAAGGCAAACAACAAGAAGCTCACCATCGGTTACCAGAACCGTCAGAGACCCGACTCCCTGTACCTCAAGCAGGAAGCAGATCAGGGCACGTTCGGTGACATCTACTACGCAGAAGCAATTGCGATCCGTCGCCGTGCCGTTCCTACCTGGGGTGTCTTCATCAACGAATACGAACAGGGCGGCGGTCCCCTCATCGACATCGGTACCCATGCGCTCGACCTGACTCTGTGGACCATGAACAACTACAAGCCGAAGTACTGTGTCGGTACTACCTACCACAAGCTCAACAATCTGCCTGCAGATGAACAGGGCAACGCTTGGGGTCCGTGGGATTGCGAAAAGTACACCGCTGAAGACTGCGCATTCGGTTTCATCGTCATGGAAGACGGCGCTACCATCAACCTGAAGGCATCCTGGGCTATCAACATGCTCGATCCCAGAGAAGCAATCACGACCGTTGCCGGCACCAAGGCAGGCGGCGATATGCTCGACGGCGTCCGCATCAACGGTATCCGCAACGGCAGACAGTACACCCTGAAGCCTGACCTCAACGCAGGTGGTGTTGCATTCTACGACGGCGCAGGAAATGAAGATCCCGCAGGTCGCGAAGCAAGACTTTGGATCAATGCGATCATCAACGATACCGAGCCCTTCGTAAAGGCTGAACAGGCATTTGTCGTTACGCAGATCCTCGAAGGTATCTACGAATCCGCGAAGACCGGCAAGCCGTACTACTTCAACTAATTCAAATCATTGCAGACAGCATTGTGTCACCCTCTTGGATGGCACAATGCTCCGTCTCATGTTTAGAGACTATTTATTAAAGGAGTAATTTATGGAACTCGGCGTACTTACCAACCTCTATGCGTCCAAGTCCCTTGACGAAACACTGTCCATCCTGCACGGCATGGGTGTTACCATGGCGGAAATCGGCTGCGGCGGTTACCCGGGCAAGGCTCATTGTGATCCCAAGGTTCTCTTGAACGACGATGCGGCTCTCGCAGAATTCAAGGCAACCTTTGAAAAATATGATATGAAGATTTCCTGCCTGTCCTGCCACGGCAATGCCGTTCATCCGGACAAGGCAATCGCAAAGGCATTCCACGACGATTTCGTTGACGCTGTCCTGCTCGCAGAAAAGCTCGGTGTCGACACCATCGTTACCTTCTCCGGC
>JAFYTT010000139.1 GCA_017558715.1 Clostridia bacterium
ATCGACTGTGCGCCGAATTCATAGGTTTCCTTTGTCGTTCCGTCCTCCAATCGGTCGGTAAAGTGAAATTTCAGACCCTCGGGCAGGTCGGTATTGACCTTGACAAACGGAAGCGGCAGTGTTTTTTCGTTGGACAATTCCTCATAGAGGTATAAGTCCTCCCCTGCGCGGACCTCGGTTTTGTCCGTGCGGAGGTGATAGGATAACCCTTTTGTGGTCAGCTTTTTGTATAGCTGCATCTGTATCAGATACAGAATCACCGCCGAGACCAGAATGGCGAAGTAAAGCACAAGATCACCTCGATTGTTGTAATTTGAGATGAGGTTAAGGTTTGGAACAGATGCATCCAAATGCGCGTAGGGCGGTTTTTCAGATGTCCCAAACGTCCTCACGCAATCGGCGCAGGGACAGCCGCTGTGATCTCGGCAAGAATGGTGTCTGATGTCTGCGCGGAACGCTGTGTCGTCTGCATCTTGGGAATCACGCGGTGCGCAAGGACGGGGATAACCATTTCCTTGACGTCATCCGGCAGGACATAATCACGTCCGTGCATTGCCGCCCATGCCTGCGATGCGTGAGCCAGAGCCAGCGATGCACGCGGCGAGATACCAAGCTGCAGACGGTCGGATTCTCTTGTGGTCTTTGCAAGACGAACAATGTAATTGCGCACAGATGCCGACAGATGAATCTCTCTGACCGCCGCCTGTGCCGACAGGATATCGTCAGCCGTACAGACAGGTGCCAGCGCATGCAGAGGAGAGGACTTGATATGTCCGTCAAGAATCGCTTCTTCCTCGGATTCGGCCGGATAGCCGAGCGACAGGCGCATGAAGAAACGGTCGATCTGTGCCTCTGGCAGCGGGAAGGTACCCTGCGATTCTATCGGGTTCTGCGTGGCGATAATAAAGAAGGGTTTCGGCAAAACGAACGTCTCCCCGTCAATGGTCGTCTGCCCTTCTTCCATACATTCAAGCAATGCCGACTGCGTTCTCGGTGTGGTACGGTTGATTTCGTCGGCAATGATGATATTAGCAAACACGGGACCCGCGCGGAAGATGAATTCGTTTTCTTTCTGATTATAATAGTGAATACCGGTGATGTCGGACGGCAAAAGGTCAGGCGTGAACTGGATGCGGCGGAAGGCATTTTCATCGGACGAAATGCTCTTGGCAAGTGCCTTTGCAAGCGACGTTTTGCCCGTGCCGGGGATGTCGTCAAGCAGGATGTGACCGGAGCACAGAAGCGCGCAGAGAATCAGATCGATCTTCTCTTTTTTGCCGTAGATGACACGGGAAATGTTTTGTTCCATGGCGGTGGTCAGTTGTTGGATGGTCATTATTTTGCCCTCTCTTTCCGTATTTTCGGATTATCTCGGATTTTTGCGAAACGGTTTCAATGCTCCGCTTTGGTTTCGTCAGACGGAATCATAAGCGGCATACCGCATGACTGACAAATATCGGTATTTTGGTTTTTCTTTGTTTCCAAACACCAGACACAGACAATACCGTCATCACTGTGCGGCTTGTTTCTTTTTACGATCATTGGGTAGTTGGTGCCCTTGAAATAACGGATATAGTCATATTCGCGGTAAGGAACGGCACCGCATGATTCATCAATCATGATCGTTTTTTTGATTTTCTTTTGATTGGATGTGATCCACAGTTCCACTTTCGATTCAGTTTGTACAGAAGTGATCCCAATGGAGTTATAGCGTGCATTGCGCATCATATCGCTGATGCTTTTATTCACCAGAATATTTTCCGGTATATGCTGCTCAATGGCTGTAATCTGCCCCTCATATGACCGATCAAAGAAGTATTGAAAGACTTTCAATTTATATGGAACAATCAGTATCAGCAAAATGTAAATCATCACAGCGACCAAATTGCCGAACCGTCCTGCCATGTATGGATACAGATACAGCTGCTCTAAAACGATCACTGCAATCATCCATAAAACGGACAAACCATATCGGACTTTATTGCGCTTCCATATCACTTTCAGCAGAGCTTTTTCATTTTTCGTGATTTCTGACATGATATTGCTCCTCCTTTTATTTGTTTTTTGATCGGTGTGCATCGGTTTCATCCTCCGCCCGCCGAAAAACACAATATATGTTGATCAATCCCGCAAACAGATAATCCCCTGTCTTACATTCTGCAATCAGATATTCCGTACCTCTGATTTCGCGGAATTCGTAATGCTCCGTGGTCGGTGAATAATTGTTGATAAACAGTCCCCTGGTATATCGGTGCTCGACCTCCTGATAGCCGATGGGCGTGATACAGCGCACAAACCGTCTACCGTCCTCGGTACAGCGGATGCGGTCAAACATGCCCCTTGCCGGTGTTGCCGGTAACTGTCGAGGATCGAAATCCTCCGGCTTTCTGACAAACCGACAGACATCCCATGTGCCGACCAGCCGCTCATCGGGAACAAACGGCAGATCGGTATCATCCCGGAAGATCATCGCGCTGTTGTGGTCATAACGGCGGGAATCGGTCTTCCGATAGATGCAGACAACTTCCCGGCCGTCCTGATACAATATCTCCTCGGACAGCCATGTCAGACGCAGATACGTCTGCCCCTGATATTCAAAAATCCGATAAGGGTTGGGAATCAGAAGATTGGTCGAGCGGTTGACATGGTACAGAATCCCGCGGCTCCAGAAAAATACCCAGTATTCCATACCGTCCGGCAGAAACAGCAGTACCGGCGGGAAAATACCTGTGTTCTCCGACAGCGCATCCTCACCCGTGAAATCACAGCCATCCGGCAGAATACCGCAGAAATCCCACCGCCCGAGCACCTCGGGATCATCTTCAAACCTGTTTTTGACCTCCCGCACAGTTTCCTCCGACACCGACAGAATATCCTGCCCGCACAGCGCATGGATGGTGCGGATCTGTTCCTTTGCGCAGTGCATCTGATACTCGATCTCTTTCTTTTTTTGCCCGAGCAGCTCACGGCGGATCTGAATGGAACCGTACAGATAACGCTTGATATCGTCCAGCGAAAAGCCCAATCCCTTCAGCGTCAGAATCGTTTCCATGTCCTTCTGCTGATCGGGATGATAATACCGATAACCCGTGGCGGGGTCTGTTTCATGCGGACACAATACCTCATGTTCGTCATAATAACGCAAGGTAAAGGTCGATGTGCCGCACAGCTTTGCAAATTCCTTGATTTTCAGCATGATGGTTCACTCCTTTGTTCCTATTATAACATTACAGTTGAGTGTAATGTCAATAGGAATTTTTCTGTTTTCAGAAAATTTTTACAGAGAAATGGCTGTCCTCATCGTTTGTTTTCATTATAACACACAACATCATGCTTTGTCAATACTTTGCGTTCATTTGATTGTATTTTGTTTTTTTGTTATTGCATTTCCTAATAACGATTACGTGTCGTTGTTCTCCGCAGTATTGGAAATCACTTCCATCCCGCAGAAATCACACGTATTTCGCTCGGGATACGGCTGAACATCGGAGCAGAAAACGCAGATGCGCGGTGCTGCTGCTCCCTCTCGATGCAGGATAAACGGATAGTTTGTCCCGCGGAAGTAGTGGACAACATCACCCTCACGGTAAATGACCGCATCGAGCTTTTTATGACGCTGAATCGTGCGGCGGATCGTAGTACCGTTTGGCAGGCGGATTTTCAGGCGTTCCTCGGTCTGCTCATAGACGGTGGACGGATTGACAATCAAGCCCGGCGTTTTGGAATACGTATGATACTTCACATGGGCAAGTGTTCCCTCCCACGGCATATCGAAAAGCCAAGAAAAGAACCCGATGTTCCACAGTCCGAGCAGATACAGAATCAGCCAGATCAGGACGGCAGGGATCAGCGGCACACGGTGCTCTGTCAGATACTCGTGAAAAAACATCGTCTCAAACAGCGTGACAGCACCCACCCACAGCACGGACAGGATCAGAATCCGCACGGAACGAAGCGCAATTTTGCGGCGGACCTGGGGGTAGGCGGAAAGCATGTCATTTGATTTCATGTTGTTTGTTCCTCCGATTTCAGAAGTTCGGCATGGCAGGAAAGGCAGGTGTCAGACCCCGCAGGATTGTCTTTTCCGCACAGCACACAGACCGCAGGCGGTATCTCACCCTCACGGTGGACGATGAACGGAACGTAGGTGCCGCGCAGATAGACAACGCGGTCGCCGACGTGGTACATCTGCGGGTTGATGGTGTTTTTATGAATTGCAGCGTTCTTGGAAACGCAGGTAATTGTTTTGTTAATCATTCTGCCATCCGGTTTCTGACAGTACATTTCCAGTTCATACCACCATTTGCCTGCACCGTAATTGGG
>JAFYTT010000140.1 GCA_017558715.1 Clostridia bacterium
AGAGGACTGATCGCCGAGGGATATCGGGAATTTACCCTGCTCGGACAAAACGTCAACTCCTACGGACGCGACCTTGAGGACGATATCGATTTCCCCGATCTTCTTGGGCAGATTTGTGCGCTGGAGGGTGATTTCAAGGTACACTTTATGACCTCCCATCCAAAGGATGCGTCAAGAAAGCTGATCGATGTCATGGCGGCAAACGAAAAGGCGGCAAAGCATTTCCATCTGCCTCTGCAGTCCGGCTCTGACCGTGTGCTGACTGCCATGAACCGCCGCTATACCATCGCGCAGTATCTCGATATTCTGTCCTATATGCGCGAAAAAATGCCCGATATCACCGTGACATCCGATATCATTGTCGGTTTCCCGACCGAAACAGAGGCGGAGTTTGAGGAAACGCTCGACGCTGTCCGTGCAGCACGGTGCGATCAGCTGTTTACGTTCATTTATTCCCCGCGTACGGGAACCCCTGCAGCTGGAATGGAGCAGCTGCCCGATGCGGTCAAGGGCGACCGTATGACGAGGCTGCTTGCGGTACAGAATGAAATCATGCTGGAAAAGAACCGTGCCTGCATCGGACGGGAATACAGAATTCTCGTTGAGGGTGTCAGCCGCGGCGACAAATCGATGTATGCCGGACGCACTGAGGGCGGAAAACTCGTGCATTTCCCGGCAGATGAAGCACTGTCTCTGACAGGACGTGTGGTAAACGTCAAGATCACTGCCGCGGAGACCTATAATCTCTGGGCAGAGTTAATCTGATATAAAAAACAAATAACGATAACAAAGGAGATCATTACAATGGATCGTATTATGGAACTTGCGGCTGAACTCGGCCGTGCAATCAAGGAAGATGCCCGCATCAAGCGTATGGAAGCAGCGACCGAAGCGTATAAGAACGACAGCGCACTTCAGTACAAGATGACGGAATACAATGTGCAGACCATTGCACTGACCGAAGAATACAAAAAAGAAGAAAAGGATATGGAAGTGATCCATGCCATTGAAGCACGCATCAACAGCCTGTATGACGAAATTTCCAAGCTGCCTGTCCTCATCGAATACAATGAAGCGCAGGAAGCGGTCAATACGTTCATGAACTGCGTCAACGAGGAAATTACCTTCCAGATCACGGGCGAACGTCCCTCCGATGAGGCATCCGGCTGTACGCACGACTGCTCCACCTGCAAGGGCTGTCACTAATCAAACGAAACGGGAGAGAACAGAATGGCAGTAACGCCGTTTATGCAGCAGTATCTTGAGATCAAGGAAAAATACAGCGATTATGTGCTGTTTTTCCGTCTCGGAGACTTCTATGAAATGTTCAACGAGGATGCGCGTGTTGTCTCCAAAGAGCTGGAGCTGACGCTGACGGGACGTGACTGCGGTGGGGAAGAACGTGCACCGATGTGCGGTGTTCCGTACCATTCCGCAGAGCAATATATCAGCCGTCTGATCGCAAAGGGCTTCAAGATCGCCATTTGTGAGCAGATGGAGGATCCTGCGACCGCAAAAGGACTTGTCAAGCGCGATGTCGTCCGCATCATCACACCCGGTACGCTGATCGAAAACTCAATGCTTGACGAAACGCAGAACAACTTCCTCGGTGCTGTCTGTGCCGCGGACGGTGTTGTCAGTGCGGCATTTGTCGATATTTCGACGGGTGTTGTCAGTGCGACGGCAGCTGAGGGCGACGATGCCATCCAGTATATCATCAATGAACTCGGAGCGTATGCACCGCGTGAGGTGCTTCTGAATGTGGGCAGAACGGCGTATCCCGCGCTCGGCTCGTATCTGTGCGATCGGCTTCATGCGATGGTAGAGGACGGACAGGCCTTCCGTTATGACGAAAAGTCTGCACGGGTGCGCACGGAAAAACAGTTCGGCGAGGATGCTGCGCAGATTCCCGATTCGCACCGCGGACGCGCGATGATTTCTGCCATCGGTGCCCTGCTTGATTATGTTGCGGAAACGCAGAAAACCGACATTTCCTATATCCGTACCCTGCAGATCTACTACGGCGGTCAGTACATGGAAATGGATGTCAATACGCGCCGCAATCTGGAGCTTTGTGAAACGATGCGTCAGAAGGAAAAGCGCGGCTCGCTTCTGTGGGTGCTGGACCGTACCAGAACCGCAATGGGCGCGCGCAATCTCCGCCGCTGGGTCGAAATGCCCCTGACCGATGTCAGAGCCATCCGACGCAGACAGGAAGCGGTTGCCGCATTCTATGACCATTATCTGCAGCGCGAGGAGATCGGCATGTATCTGCGCGATGTGCTCGACATGGAGCGGCTGATCACGCGTATTGTATACAACACGGCAGGTCCCAAGGATATGCGCGCAATCGCAAATACAATTTCTGTCATTGCGCCGATCAAGGGTCTCCTCGCCGATATGAACTGTGCTGAGCTTGACCGCATCAACAGTCAGCTTGATGATCTTTCCGACCTGTATACGCTCATCAACAACGCCATCGATGATGACCCGCCGTTTTCTGTCAGAGAGGGCGGTTTCATCCGTGCGGGATACTCCGAGGATGTCGACCGTCTGCGCGATATCATGAATGACGGCAGTACATGGAAAGAGAAAATCGAAGCGGACGAGCGCGAAGCCACAGGCATTCCCAAACTGAAGATCGGCTATAACAAAGTCTTCGGTTATTACATCGAAGTGACCAATTCCTATAAAAATCTGGTACCCGACCGCTATATCCGCAAGCAGACTTTGACGGGCGGTGAGCGTTATATCACGGAAGAGCTGAAAAACATGGAAGCGACCGTGCTTGGTGCCAAGGACAAAAACTATGCGCTCGAATATGAGCTGTTCCAGCAGGTCAGAGAAGTGCTCTGTGAGCATGTCGGACGAATTCAGAGCGCGGCGGCACTGCTTGCCGATATCGATAC
>JAFYTT010000141.1 GCA_017558715.1 Clostridia bacterium
AAAATCTCTTTACATTCCGTCAGCGATTTGTTATAATGGTCTCAACAGAGAAATACGAAAGGAGACCCGCCATGTCTCATCCCTTCAACGGTATCAACTTTATCAAAACCCCGCGCAAATACGATCCGAAGGTCAACGGTGCAGCACCGCTGTTCCGCCGGAAATTTCATATTTCCGAACCCGTAGAATCTGCGGCACTGTACGTCTGCGGACTCGGCTTTGGCTATTATTATCTGAACGGCGCACCCGTCTCGGACGATCTGTTCACAGCACCGTGCTCGGACTACCGCAAAACGCTGTGGTACAACCGCTATGACGTCACAGAGCAGCTTGTACAGGGTGACAACATCCTTGCCGTCCAGTGCGGCAACGGCTGGTACAACGAGCCGTTTGCAACATCATGGGATCACAACATCGCCCCGTGGCGCGACAACCCGAAGTTCATTCTCGTGCTGGAGGTCAACGGCAAGCGCGTTCTGTCCTCCGATGCCGGATGGAAATGCACCGATGACTCGGCGGTCATATACAACCAGCTGCGCTCCGGCGAATATTTCGATGCACGGCTGTATGACAAAAACTGGAACACGCTCGATTTCGACGATAGCGCATGGACAAACGCCCTCTCCGACACCACACCGCCCGTCGGTATCTTCCGTGAAACACCGTGTGAACCGATCAGAGAAGATCGCCTTTATCCTGCGGTTCAGATGTTTGACCGGGGTGACGGCCGCTACATCTTTGATCTCGGACAGAACATGTCCGGCTACATCCGTCTGACCGTAGACGAGCGGCAGGCGGCGGGTGATGTGCTTGACATTCGCTACGCCGAAAAACTCGACGAGTCGGGCGAGATGAACTATTTCAACATGGGACACCACTACCGCGAGTCCGACTTTGCGCATGACCGCTTCCTCTGCGACGGCAAATCCTTTGTCTGGTCGCCGAAGTTTGCCTACCACGGCTTCCGCTATATCGAGGTCACGGGACTGAAAAACCCCGATCTGTCGACCGTTTCGGGCGTGTTCGTCCATCAGGCGGTCAAGGCACGCTCGTCCTTTGCATGCTCTGACGAATTTTTGAACAGCATCTTCCGTGCCGGTCAGATGGCAACCTGGTCGAATCTCTTCTGGATGCCGACCGACTGTCCGACGCGCGAAAAGCTCGGCTGGTGCAACGATGCGCAGTCGTCGTGTGAGCAGATGCTGACCGACTTTGAAACGGAACGCTTCTTTGCCAAGTGGCTGCAGGATCTCTACGACGCTCAGCTTCCCGACGGCGCAATGCCCGGTATCGTTCCGTCCTCCGGCTGGGGTTACGGCTGGGGCAACGGTCCTGTGTCCGACGGCGTGCTGTTTGAGGTTCCCTACCGTCTCTACCTGCACACGGGTGAGAACAAGTATCTTGTGCAGTCGCTTCCTTATTTTGACCGCTACCTTGCGTATCTGGAAACACGCCGCGATGAGAACGGCGACATCAGCTTCGGTCTTGACGACTGGGCACCGCCGGATTACAATGACATGGTACGCGCTCCCTTTGTCAATGCGATACTCCTTGTCAAGCTTCTGCGCATTGCCCGTGATGCGGCGCATTACGCACATCGGGACGTCACGCCGTACACCGACGCGCTGGAACGTCAGATTGCCCACATCAAGGCAAAGTATCTTTCCGAGGACGGCACCTGTACCATTGAGAAACAGACCGCCGCTGCCATGCTGATCTGCCACGACATTTACGACGAGCTTGAACCGCTTGCGTCCCAGCTTGCACGGCTTGTTGAAGAAAAGGACTTCCACCACGACTGCGGTATGGTCGGTCTGCCGCATCTCTACCGCGCGCTGAACAAGTGCGGTCTGCACGACTACGCGTACAAGATCGTGACTGCCGAGGGCTTCCCATCCTACAGAAACTGGTACAACGACGGCATGACCACTCTTTACGAGATGTGGCACATGCGCGACTCGCACAACCATCACATGTATTCCGACTTCATGTCGTGGATGATGAAGACGATCATCGGCATCGAGATCAACGCCCACGGTTATGAGATCGTCGACATCGACCCGCACTTCTTCGACGGTCTGACTTTCGCCCGCGGTCACATCGATTCGCCGCGCGGACGCATTTCCGTTGATTGGAAGCGTGAGGATGACGGCATCCATATCGAAATCGTCCTGCCCGAGACCGTTGACGCGCGGTATGACGGACAGACCCTGCACGGCGGCACGCATACCTTCGTGATCGGAGCATAAGACGATGAAACAGCTTCTGATCACAGGCTTTGACCCGTTCGGCGGAGAATCGGTCAATCCCGCATGGGAAGCGGTCAAATCCCTGCCCGACGAAATCGGCACATGGACGCTGACCAAACTGCAGATTCCGACGGTCTTCGGTAAAGCGGCAAATACAATTCTGAAAACGGTCGAGGCACTGCCAACGCCGCCCGATGTCATTCTCTGCATCGGACAGGCAGGAGGACGTGCCACCGTCACCCCGGAATTCGTCGCCATCAACTACCGCCGCGCATCGATTGCCGACAATGCAGGTACGCTGATCAGCGAATCTCCCATCCTTGACGGCGCACCTGCGGCTTTCTTTGCAACCGTCCCCGTCCAGCGCATGACCGAGGCAATTGCCGCTGCGGGCATCCGTGCGCAGACCTCGTATTCCGCGGGTACCTTTGTCTGCAACGATGTGCTGTATACCCTTCTGTACAGGTTTGCCGACACAATAACCAAGGTCGGATTCATTCACGTTCCGTTCCTGCCCGAGCAGGCGAAAAGCGAAACGACCCCGACCATGCCGCTTTGTGACATCGTGCGCGCACTGACCGCCGCGATCCAGGTACTCTGATATTGCAGATTGCGCATAGTGCAATCAATGGTGCAAAAAAATTGATAAAATTTGAAAAACCCCTTTACGGATTCACCCATTGTATGTTATAATGATAAAAATAAAATAAACTTGTTCCACACAGGAGGAAACAATCATGAGCAACGCAATTTATACTGAAATTTCCGAAAAGCTCCAGCGCGGTAAGGCAAAGGATGTCGCCGCACTCGTTACCCAGGCACTTGACGAAAACCTTCCCGCAGGCGAAATCCTGAACGAAGGTCTCGTCGCCGGCATGAACATCATCGGTGCAAAGTTCCAGGCAAATGAAGTTTTCGTTCCCGAAGTTCTCGTCGCGGCTCGTGCGATGAACGCAGGTCTGAAGATCCTCAAGCCGGCTCTGTCCAGCGAAGGCGTTGAACCCATCGGCCGCGCAGTCATCTGCACCGTCAAGGGCGACATGCACGACATCGGTAAGAACCTCGTCAAGATGATGATCGAGGGTCAGGGCATTGAATGTATCGACCTCGGTGTCGACGCTGATCCCGCAGCCATCGTTGCCGCAGTCAAGGAACACAATGCACAGCTCGTCTGTCTGTCCGCTCTGCTGACCACCACCATGATGGGTCAGCGTGATGTCGTTGAAGCACTCAAGGCAGAAGGTATCCGTGAAAACGTCCGCGTTATGATCGGCGGTGCGCCCATCACCCAGGAATTCGCTGATGAAATCGGCGCTGACTGCTACACCCTCGATGCGGCTTCCGCAGCAAAAGAAGCTGTCCGCCTGATCAACGAACTCAAGGCATAAGCCATTCTGGTGACGGTAAACAAACATGAAATATAACATGAAAGATTGGCTCTCTGCTCTGGCGGAGAGCCGCCGTCCTATGCCCCTGC
The DNA here is from genome assembly GCA_017558715.1 of Clostridia bacterium. Taxonomy (GTDB): domain Bacteria; phylum Bacillota; class Clostridia; order Oscillospirales; family CAG-272; genus RGIG3925. Next base: position 3,727 of record JAFYTT010000141.1, read on the forward strand.
TTTCGTTCCCGTCCTCTCAGCTGGTCGGGGCAAGCGTGTATAAGTTCACGCATGATGCAGAGGTACAGGTCGAAGGAATTGTCAAGGTTGCAGAACGCTTAAATGCGGCGGCAGCTGTCTGCATGATGGACCTGTCGGTCGAAGCAGAAGCATTCGGATGCGAAATTTTAGCCGAAGAAAACGAAGTTCCCACCGTTGTCGGGATTCTGATTTCCGACGAGGACGAGGCAGAAGCTCTGCGCGTTCCCGAAGTGGGAGAGGGCAGAACCCAGCTTTATGTCGATGCTGCAAAGGGTGCAAAGGCACGCATCACCGACCGTCCCGTACTCGCGGGCATCATCGGTCCGTTCTCGCTCGCAGGTCGTCTGATGGATGTTTCCGAAGCGCTGGTCAACTGCATCGCGGACGAAGATTTCGTCCATGCGGCACTGCGCAAGACCACAGCTTTCTTAATCAAATACGCACAGGCTTACAAGGACGCGGGTGCTGACGGTATCGTCATGGCAGAACCGCTGTCCGGTCTGCTCTCTCCCGCACTGGAAGCAGAATTTTCCGCACCTTACGTCAAGGAGATCATCGACGCAGTACAGGATGACGACTTCATTGTCATCTACCATAACTGCGGTCCGAAC
>JAFYTT010000142.1 GCA_017558715.1 Clostridia bacterium
CCTGTTCTTGCAAAGCGTGCAGGTCTTCTGCATGATATCGGTAAGGCACTGACACAGGAAGTCGAAGGCTCCCATGTCCAGCTCGGTGTCGATATCGCCCGCAAGTACAAGGAAAACAAGGAAGTCATCCACGCCATTGAAGCGCATCACGGCGACGTAGAGCCGCAGACGCTGACTGCCCTGATCGTCGATGCAGCTGACGACCTGTCTGCCGCAAGACCGGGTGCAAGACGCGAAGATCTGGAAAACTACATCAAGCGTCTGCAGAAGCTGGAAGAAATCGCAAGCAGCTTCCCTGGTGTCGACAAGACCTTTGCAATTCAGGCAGGCCGCGAAATCCGCATTATGGTCAAGCCGGAGGAGGTTTCTGACGAACGCATGGTGCTTGTCGCAAAGGATATTGTCAAGAAGATCGAGGCGGAACTGGAATATCCCGGTCAGATCAAGGTCAGCCTGATCCGAGAAAGCCGCACCATCGACTACGCAAAATAACCCCATACGGCAGTCCTGATTGTGGCTGCTGCCACAAAACAAAACATCCAAACGCACACAAAGGACTGTCACGTTCGATGACCATCATCGGACGGCAGTCCTTTATTCACTTTTTTCCTCCGCATGAAAGGAATCTCCATGAGTCAGATCCGTATTCTAACAATCGGCGATGTCGTCGGTCCCGCAGCACTCGATACACTGTCCAAAATCCTGTTCCCACTCCGAAACGAATACAAAGCAGATTTTGTCATCGTCAACGGCGAAAATGCCGCACCCGGAAACGGGATTGACATCCCGTCAGCCAAAACACTTCTGTTTTCCGGTGCCGATGTCATCACGACCGGCAATCACGTCTGGCAGAAAAAAGACATCCGCGATTTTCTCTGTGACAGCGAACAGATCATCCGTCCCGCCAATTATCCTCCCGCATGCCCCGGTTCCGGGTATACGATCCGCGACTGTATGGGCTGGCGTGTGTTGGTCATCAATGTCATGGGAACGGTCTATATGGAAGCATTGGAATCCCCTTTTGCGGTCGTCGACAGAATTTTAGAGCGGGAACGCGGCCGATATGACCTTGCGGTTCTCGATATCCATGCGGAAGCAACCAGCGAGAAAATTGCGCTCGGTCATTACTTTGACGGACGCGTCAATATTGTATTCGGAACACATACCCATGTTCCGACCGCCGATCTGCGCATTTTGCCCGGCGGTTCGGGATATATCACCGATCTTGGCATGGTCGGTCCCGAGGAAAGTGTCCTCGGCGTCAAAACAGAGATCATCATCGAAAAAATGACCACTAAAATGCCGGTTCGATTTGAAATTGCAGACGGACCACTTGTACTCTGCGGTGCATGCTTTACTTATGATACGGAGCAGAAACGGATCACAGAAGCGGAACAGATACAGCGCCGCTATCCAAACTGAACAACGCCATCAACCATATTTCATCTCATAGATATTTTCAGAAGAAAGGAATACAATTATGTTTGAAAACGAAAAAATCATCATGACCATTCCGCGTCAGAAAAACATCGCCCTGATCGCGCACGATTCCAAAAAGCACGATATGATCGACTGGTGCATGAAAAACAAAGAAATTCTCGAACGTCACTTCCTCTGCGGCACAGGCACAACCGCGCGCATGGTTGCTGAGGAAACGGGACTTCCCGTCCGCGGATACAATTCCGGTCCGCTCGGCGGCGACCAACAGATCGGTGCGCGCATTGTCGACGGCAAGATTGATCTGGTCATCTTCTTCTCCGATCCGCTTGCTGCACAGCCGCATGACCCGGATGTCAAGGCACTGCTCCGTATTGCGCAGGTCTATGATATTCCGATCGCCAACAATCGTTCCACGGCAGACTTCATCATCACCTCGGAATACATGAACTCCGAGTACACGCACGACATCATCAACTTCCGCAAGAACATCGAAGACCGCGCGAACACGCTTTAATCAAATTATGAAATATACCACACTTTTGTTCGATTTAGACGGCACACTGCTTGACACCCTTACCGATCTGCATCTCGCAGTATTCCATGCACTTCACGCATATGATATGCCGCAGAGATCCCTCGACGAGGTTCGGATGATGGTCGGTAACGGTATCAAAAACCTGATCGACCGCGCTGTTCCCAACGGTACTCCTCCCGAGAAAACAGCACAGGTTCTCGATGTATTCCGTGACTATTACAGCAAGAACAGCCGCATCAAAACCGCTCCGTATGACGGAATCCTCGTCACACTGAAGCTGTTATCCCAAAAAGGTTATAAAATGGCTGTCATCTCCAACAAGATCGATTCTGCCGTCAAAGAGCTGAACCGCGACTTTTTTGCGGAATATATCCCGGTTGCCATCGGTGACAGAGAAGGCATGCGCAAAAAGCCGGCACCCGATTCGCTTTTTGAAGCAATGACACTGCTCGGTGTTCAAAAGGAAGAATGTCTTTACATCGGCGACTCTGATGTTGACATCGAGACTGCGAAAAACGCCGGAATTCCGTGTATCGGATGCGCGTGGGGCTTCCGCGGACGTGATTTCCTGCGCGAGCACGGGCTGGACGATGCCTTTATTCTTGAAACCCCGACCGAACTGCCGGCATTTGTTGAAAAACTGAATGCCTGAACATATAGAAAGGATTTTAATCATGAGTGAAATGTATTTCGGACGCGGAAACGCATCCATGCGCGATGATTATCTCGATTTTATCAACCTCGTATTCGGCTTCAACGGCAATGAGCGCGACTTCATGAAGATTCTCCCCAACCTTTACAAGGAGGAATACGATCCCTGCTACAACAATTTCATTGCGCTGGAGGACGGCAAATTCCGCGCTGCCATCGGTGTTTATCCGCGCTCCTTCTCGGTGATGGGTGAAACACTCGTCTCCCACGGCATCGGCAATGTCGCTGTTCATCC